>JASHWM010000166.1 GCA_030044075.1 Candidatus Rhabdochlamydia sp.
AGATCGAAGTTCTTGAGGCCATCTTGCGGCTGCGGCAGATTTGCTGCCATCCAGCCCTCATCGATCCATCTCTTGCTTTGGAAGAGCTTTCCGGAAAATATGACCGGGTTTTCAGCGACCTCGAAAGCATCCTGTCCCAAGGAAGGAAGGTCCTTGTCTATAGCCAATTTACCCAGATGCTCAAAATTCTGGAAAAAGAGGTCATCGCAAGGAAATGGAAGTACGCCTATCTTGATGGCAGCACAAAAGACCGGGAAGGGCAGGTCAACGAATTTCAAAACAACCCTGATGTCCCGATCTTTTTGCTCAGCCTGAAGGCGGGAGGAGTCGGACTGAACCTCACTGCGGCCGACTACGTGCTCCTCTTTGATCCCTGGTGGAACGAAGCTGTGGAAAGGCAGGCGATGGACAGGGCCCACAGGATCGGAAGGAAGGACACTGTCATTGTGCGCAGGTATGTCACTGTCCTTAGCATCGAAGAAAAGATCATGAAGATCAAAGAATATAAAAAGTCGATGGGAGATGCCCTCTTGGAAGAAAATTTCATGATCGAAAAGCTTTCTATTGATGAATGGTGCGAGCTTTTAACTTGACCCTAATGAACAAGAAAAGTTAATTTTCCAAATTAATTTTCTATGGGGGGGTCTTATGAAACCATTCTTTCATTTTTTGTATAAATCAGCATTTGCCGCCTGTCTTGCATCTTCGGTTGTTTGTTTTTCCACGGAAAGCAGTCTTCATACCAAGCAAAGGGTAGACAAGATCCTGCAGTTTTTTCCCCTTTCTGAGGAAGAAACAGCAGAGTATGTCGCATCTGCAATGGACGATTTTGACGATTCTTTAGATAATTTCCTCAGCATCTCTCCTGAAGAGAGGACTTTTACCAATACCATCCGCGGATGGGATGATCTGACAAGCTTTTATATCAACAACCTGATCTTGTTTAGGTACATTCCTATCATCACAAAGTCTGAGAATATCCTCGCGTCATCTATCCAAGCTCAGGAAGATTTGCAGGACTATCTCACAACAAAGATCCGGACAACGCCCGAAATTTTTCAGGCGTTGTTCAGTTATGTGAACAAAGCCCTGATGACGGGCAACTGCCCTCCTTCGGAGTGGTTTTATGTCGACCAGGTCCTGCAAAGCATTGATAGCAGAGCGTTTCCTTCTCCCCATAAAGAACAGGTGGAGTATATTCAAAGCACATCTAAAGCCCTTCCCAAGGACATTTTTACCTATTTAAAAGGAGAAACAGGCCCTTCTGATTCAGACAAGGAAGAGTTTACCCTGATCAACCTCAATGTTTGCTTTATGCCCCATAGCCTGCCCCTACTGTTTGGCGGCGTCCTCCGCTGGCAAGAGAGGATCGATCGCCTGGTGGACACTTTAAAAGAATGGGATGCCGACATCATCTGCCTTCAAGAGGTCTTCGACAAAGACTCGGCTGATCTCTTGTTTGAGGGATTGAAAGACCGCTACGCACATTTTTATAGCAACATTGCCGCCAAAAACATCGGGTTTAGCCTGGAGAGCATCGGGATGGGCAGCGGCCTTTTCATTGCGAGCAAGTTTGATGTGGGAAATCCTACTTTTACCCTATTTACCCATTCGATGCCCCAGATCAGCAGGGGGTTTTTTGATTTTACCATCCACAATCGCAAGGGAGCCCTTGCCCATATCTATACGACACACCTGGAACCGTTCGCCGCAATGCCCGGCCCTGCATATAGGACATCGCAGATGCAGCAGATGCTTGAAAAGATCAAGGAAGATGTCGCCATGGACCCAGGCAAGGCCATGATCCCTATCGTCCTCTGCGGGGACCTCAATATCGACTGCGGGTCGAGCGAAGAGGCGGAAGCTCTGGTAAAGGAGCACTTCTATGATGCCTATAACGATGGGAGGACAGACTTTTCCCTGGCTGAGAGAACCTACATTGACTTTACCGATTTTTGGTGGAAGGCGAAAGGAGATATGGAGAAGTTCGAAAAAATTCCCCAATTTTTAGACTATGCCCTCGTCCTTAAAAAAATGTCGATGGAAGAAGAAAGTGTTCTACCCGGCTTTGCAAATAGCCACATCCAGACGAAGATCGTCCCTATGAACCATGAGGACGATCCCCTTGGCGCAATGTCGGACCACCATGGGCAATTTACAATCATCAAAAGAAAAACTCCGGAGCAATGAATAATTGCTCCGTAAGGTTTCCTAATTTTGTGGAGGGAGGTTAAATGCGGGTTTGTCTTCTGAGCTCAGCAAATTTAGCTTCGTATGCGTCCCCTTCCACGACGCCGTCTTTGGTATAGAAGGTTTTGTGAAAGTCATCCAAAGTTCCATCCAAGGCCTCGATCGTTTGTTTGAAGGGATCGATCGTCATGAGGGCCTTTTCCTGACCTTCTTCACGAGAAGATATATATACTGCATGGAGGTCGAAACCTTCAGCAAAGAGTTTTTTTCTCATGAGCTGTAAACGGTTCGGGTTATATTTCCTGCTGCTCGGATTATTTTCTTTTCCAAACGCCTCATTTAGTTTTTGCTCAATAAGCTCAAAGATCTCATTCCTTGGGCCATCTTTCAGGGCCCTTTGGAGTGCATCATAAGGCCCCTCACAGCTTTCCAATAGCCCAGGGAACCGCTCTAGAAGAGTTGTTGCAGAATCTGCCATGCTCGTCAAGATGGCAAAAGCGACATCCCTTTTTGAAAAGGGTTCAGCAATGTCGAAGAATTCAGCTAAGAAATCTTCTTTGGTCTCAATAGCATTGCAGGCCGCAATAATCGGATCTATGGAGGCTGATGCAATGGTGATGGCGTCGGCTTCTGTAGCAATAAGAGCCTCTTCTTTGAGTTCTTGTAACCTTGTATCAAATTCTTCGCCTGAGGTTCTGTCGTAATAATCGTTATAAGTGTCGAAATATCTGTCACTTTCATCCAAATTTCCCTCAATAGCATCGACTGTTGTTTGAAATGGCCTTATAAGGAGGGGAAGTTTTTGATCTTCCTCGTTACGTGTTCCTAAACTAATAACCTGCAGGTCAAAACCTTCGATAAATAATTTTCTTCTCATGTTCTCATGGAAAAGCGGGGTAGTATTTTCTCGCCCAAATTTTTCCGTCAGCTTTTTCTGGATAAGGTCATAAATAACGGCCCGCTGCTGGGAAAGAGAGGGGATGCCAAGGCCATATTTTTTCAGGGTGTTTTCCAGTTCATTGCCCCCATAAGTTTTTAGTAATGCAAGGTAAGAGTCCATACAACTTTCTTTTAAGGGATTAAGGCGTTCATAAAAAAGATTGCTCCCTTCCTTGCTCGTAAGGATGCCGAAAGCGATATCACGTTTTGAAAAGGGCTCTTCAAGAGCTAAAAAATCCGCTAGAAAATCTTCTTCTTTTTCGATCCCATCGCAAGCTTGAATGATGGCATCAATGTAGGGCTCGGCAACAAGTTCGATGACGTCTTTTTGTGCGGCAGTCAGCTCAGTAACGATGATCTTGCTGTTTTCAAGCTGGTCTTCGATCGTTCTTAGGAAGGGATGCAGTGCCGCCCTATCATCTACTGATATAAGTCCTTGTTGCTGTACAAAGGCAATAATTCCCCTTGCGTCTTCAATCTCCCTTATTTCAATATATTGAGGAACGATGTAATGACTTTTTTGTCCGTAAAATTCAAAAGATTCTTCCTTACTTTTTACTACCACATGGATATGAAATTGCTCTTCAATTCTCTGTGCAATTTCTTCTGCTTCTTCCATTGGAATTGTTAATACCCGCTCTTTAAATTTTTCCCATCGATCTCTGTCATCTCCGGTCATGAATAAGTTTTCAAAATGGTAGGCATAGCCCATTGAAGGACTGAACCCTAACCTTAAATAGCGATGGTGGGTGTGAGGAGAATTGGCTCTTACTTCGATCATCTTAAAGGGATGAGAATTCTCACTTAAATTGAACTCAATAGACATAGCTTACCATTTGGTTATAAATAATTAATTGTAAGCTAATATTATATTACATTTATAAAAAAATGTAAAAAATAATTTTGAATATTACAAGTTGTTGTAATTAAATAGATTATAAAAAATCTTAAGTGTCTGATTTTTAATGATTAAGAATGGAAAAAAAGACAACCCACATTAATGAATAATGTGGGGCGGCAAAAAGGCCTGGGCTGAATTGTACTTTATTCTTCCATATCTTGGTCCATGAGCTCCAAAGCTGCTGATTTTAAAGTCTTTAGCCCTTGCTCAAAACCAATTTTCTTGAGGATTTCGTCTAAATATCTGATTTCGGAAAGGAGCTGATCGTTTATGGACTCAAGCTCCGATATTCTCTTTAATAAGGACTCCTGGTTCATAGCATCTCCTGTTTTTCTCATATAGGTATTGCTATATGATGCAAGAAATGTGCCAAATCAGAAAATGAGGGTTCTTTTTTTTAGATTTTCCGTCTTTTTTTTCACCGGTTTTTTAATGACTTGACCTAGAGGACCTTGCCTTCTAAAAAACCTTCATGGCAGATGAGGGTATTTTCTTTTGAAAGATCCCAAGGAAGTGGAATTTCTTGCCTATCTTAGGAATTTATTAATCACTAGTTTCTATTTAGTTTAAAAATTGAAATATTCATAAAATTTATATATAATTATTAATTATATTTATTAAAAATGAGATTATATGTCTGTTTTATCGGCAATAGATAAAAGTTTTAACGCATTGAGAGTCAATGAAGATCAATCCATCCAGGCGAATTGGGAAAGGGTTAAAAATTCAAAATTGCCCTATCGAGGGTTGCTGAAACATATCGAGTATTGGAAAGGCGGCTCGTTTCAGAAACTTACTATTTCTGAGGAAATTAAAGGGGCGCTTATCGCAATTGCATCTTGCAATGAAAATGAAATGGTTCCAAGAGACATTCTAAAAGGGCTATCCCCCCAGCAGCTTATCGAACTGAAGGGCCTCCTCGATTTTCATGCTAAACATGGGCACCATGGAAACGACCATTCTATGGCAGTTGCCGAGGAGATAGGTAAAATAGTGGCTATCTCCGATCAAAAGGTGGTCCCAGAATTAAATACCCAGGCCCAGGAATTTCCAAAGCTTATTGATCCAAAGGCGGTAACTGAGCAATTCAATAACCATAGTTGGACTTACGTGGAGTCTGGCAAAATGAATGACCCGGACCAATTCTTTGGCGGTCTTGTCAAAAGATATGGTTGCACTGAATTTCTGGCTCAGGGACTACAAAAAAAGGTCTATCTGAATCATAATAATGATGTTGTTAAAATCACGATATGCGGTCGACAATCACTAAACATAGATTTTTGCATCAAAGAACTTAGGTTTCTTCTCAAAAATCCCACTATCTCAACTATCCCAAGACAAATTGGAGTCTATCTCAATGAAGAGGATAAAGAAAGATTTATCCACGAGAACCCTGATTTGATTGGGAATCCTGACCTTACAATTTTAGAAATGAAGGAGCCCAATTTTAGTGGACTACTGGCCTGGACAGAAGAAAGGTTTGAATATAGTGCGCGTGATCTAATGCACAACGGAGGTGCTGTTGCTTCCATGAAACAGGAGGATCTTTTACAACGAGCTAGGGACCTTGTTCTTTTTTGGCAAAACATTCAAAGTAATATTGCTTCTGGAAAAGTGTATATGGTCTGTGATTTAGGTCCAATCAATATTGGGTTTTTCAAAGATGGCAGTATCAGGATCATTGATGCGCAGCCTTCTAATTCTGCTCTTTCGGTAAATGAAGTTGCAAAAGAAATTAATAACATCAAGTATTGGTTCGGCCTCAAGTCTTGAACGGAAAACTCCCAGGATCTGAGCCCTGACCTTGTGCTTGAAAATAAAAAAACCTGCACTATGGATTTGGTGCAGGTCTTTATTTTTTTTACGGTGGGCAAGAAAGACAGGGGAAGGGGAACTTCTTGCCTACCTTTGATGAGTCCTCTAGCGAGGCTCGAACTCCTCGGACATGGAGACGATTCTTTCATCGATGCGGCTCAGGTCTGTGTATTCCTTATGGGTGACCTGCCTGTTGTCATAGTACCATGCGGTATGGGTGTTCCCATCGATATAAAAGCTTGAAGGCCCATGTCTTTTGTCATTTTTCCAAAGGGTCTTTTGGGAGACGACATCATTGTTATAGTGGATCTCATAACCATTTTTCAGGCCATCAACATAGGTGCACTCGATGAATTTTGCCCCATTTTTAAAATAGGTCACATTCCCATTGAGCTCTCCATTCGACCATTCTTCAATGCTCTGCGGCTCTCCACTTGCAGTGAACGACTTTTTGACGCCATGGAGCTTTCCATGCACGTAGGTCGCATTGCTCTCTGGAATTCCATTGGAATGGAATGTCTCACGGCGTGTCAAAAGGCCTGTATGGATTTCATCCTTTGCTTTTAGGATCCCTTGCGGGTCCCTGGCAATCCTTGTTCCATTTCCTTTGATCACACGGCTTTCAACTTCGTTATTGAGCGTGAAGTATTGTCCTTCGGTGAGTTCCTGATGAAAATACTCTTCGATGCTCAAAGGCGAGCCATTCTTATACCAGAGGGTGATGGTGTGTCTTGTTGGAGAAGAATGGACGATCTCCTTTACAGGGAGCCCGTTGACGTCATAATAGATTTCTTTCGCAAGAGATCCTTTGTTATATAGGATATACGATTCGACTGTTTGTGTGTGGGGATACGTATGGGTGCAAGGACCATGGAGGAGTCCATCCTCATAGGTTGCGGTAACAGTTACCCCATCGCTCAGCGTCGTGATCACTTGGCCTGGATAGTTCTCTGATTCCCATTCCTGTTTTGATACGGCATAACCATATTTGTGGATATAGGATTGCGACACGATCTTTTCTTCATCGCGAGTGCCGCTGCAGCCTGCTGCTAAAACGGCTAGACCGCCTAAAGCAAGGTAAATTTTGTTTTTCATTGTAGCCTCAATGCGCGTAATTAGTAGAATTATGTTTTACGTTACTTCAGTTGTTTTATTTAGTAAAGTGATCTTTTCTGTTGCAAAAGATACGATTCTCTCGTGTTCCTTTTCCGCTGCTTCAAAAGCGATTGTTTTTTCCTTGTCCCGATAGAGGAAACGAAGGGTTACATTCTTCTGATTTTCGCCGAGCTCTTTGCTTGTGTAAATATCCACGAGGGAGACTTTTTCTAAAAGACGGGAAGGGATATTGGCAATACTTTCCATCAGGCTTTTGAAAGTTACGGCCTTATTTAAGGTAATTGTCCAATCCCTTTCGGTGCCAGGATAAATGCTATGAGGGACATATGCGATCACTTTTGCAAGAAAGGGAAGCAAGGCCTGCAGGTTCACTTCGGCAAAATAGATCCTTCTTTTCAGGCCGAGAACTTTTCGATGTGCAGGATGCACCTCGCCAAGGACTCCAACGAGCATATCGCCCTGTTTGATCTTGGCCTGCCGGAACGGGTGGAAGTTTTCCAGATGGGAAGGTTCAAAAGAGATGTCCCTGATCCCTAAAAAAGAAAAGAAGTTCTCAACAATTCCCTTCAGATCAAAAAAATCCACTTCGCTTGGCTTGGGATCCCAATGGTAGGGGACCCTGCTCCCGGTAAGGAGGACTCCTGCAACGGCCTGCTCTACGAACTCTTCTTTTTGTTTGAAGTGGATCCTTCCCACTTCAAACAGGCTGAGGTCTTCGTTTTGATGGTCTTGGTTGAGCCTGGCAACTTCAAGAAGGCAAGGAAGAAGCGTCGATCTTAGCACGGACTGGTCGATCGAACTTGGATGGAGGACACGGATCAGGTTGTCTTCCCCAAGGCTTTTTTCCAGGCAAAGCTCCGCAAGCTTTGGACTTGTGAGGTCGCATGTGATGCATTCTTGCAGTCCCTCTTGCAAGAGAGCGTCTCTTGCGCGTTTTTCGATCTCATAGGCTGGCGCATGGGTCATCGAGGAAGAAATATGAGAGGGGACCTTCCTCGGAATGGTGTTATATCCGTAAATTCTTGCAACCTCTTCGATGAGGTCGATCTCAGAAATTAGGTCGTTTCTATAGGAAGGGGGCTCGACGACCAAAAGGTCTTTCATCTCTTGAAGGATCGCGATGTCCAGCCGGCCTAGGATTCCTGCAATTTCGCTTGTCGCAAGCTGTGTTCCCAGGATCTTGTTGACGTGGGAGGTGCGGCAACGGATTTCTACTGGCGGCCTTACAGAGCCCAGCTTGTCGACCATCCCTTTATTGACAGTCCCACCAGCAAACTCCTTGATGAGCTGCGCAGCATAGTCCAGCGCTGTAGGGACCCCTTCAATGTCGATCCCCTTTTCAAAACGGATGGCGGCCTCTGTGCGAAGGCCAAGCGATTTCATCATTTTTCGGACGATGGAAGGGGAAAAGCAGGCCGCCTCGATCAGAATGTTCTTTGTATTTTCGTTCACGGAAGAATCCAAACTTCCTAAAACGCCTGCGATGGCAAGAGGCCTTTTTCCATCGGAAATGATCAGAGTTCCTTCAGAGAGGTTGCGAGTGACCTCGTCGAGACCGACAAAAGGAGTTTCTTCCGCAGTTAATTTGACAATGATCTTTTTTTCAATAAGGGAGTCATAGTCAAAAATATGGAGGGGCTGGCCAAGCTCTAGCATGACGAGGTTCGCGATGTCGACAACGTTATTGATGCTCTTCATCCCGGAAGACTCGATCAGTTGCTTGATTTTTTCAGGCGAGGGCCCAACAGCGATGTCCTGTATGATGCGGCAGGCATATCTTTTGCAATGCGCCGCGTCCTGGATTTCGACATCGATCTTTTTTTCGATAGGTAAAGAAGGATCTTCGCTGACACTATAAGTATGCGAGGTAAGAGGGATGTTCAAAAGGGCGGACAGCTCCCTTGCAATCCCAATGGCGCTCATGCAGTGTCCGAGGTTCGGTGTAAGGGAAATATGAAAAATATAATCGGTGTATAAAGAAGAAAAGTCAGTCCCTTCAGGAAGAAGGGGGTCGCATTCGATGATGCCCCCTTCATCGTCTTTTGCAAGATGGAGTTCTTTTTTTGAGCAGAGCATGCCAAAAGACTCGACGTTGCGAATTTTACCTTTTTTGATCTTGAAGACCTTGCCCTCTTCGTCAAGAAGGGTGGCCCCGATGGGAGCAAAAGCAGTTTTTAAGCCAGTCCGGCAGTTCTTTCCTCCGCAGACGACCTGGTAATATTCCTTCCCATCAAAGACTGTTGCAATTTGCAGGCGGTCAGCTTCTGGATGGGGGACTGCCTGCGTTACTGTCGCTACCACAATACCCGAAAAACTACCGCCTGTTTTTTCAATTTTTTCAATTTCAATTCCGCCAAGGGTCAGAGCATTTTCGATCTGCTCGGGGGACAGTGGCGTCTTCAAATAGTGGCGCAGCCAAGATAGGGGGATTTTCATAAAAAACTTTTTCGTTTATAGGGAGATTAAGTCATCTTACCATGGGAGAACTTAGCAGACAAGTTTTTCCATTTCAAATTTTATAATCAAGCGGTATATCTTAATAGAGACTTCCGGGAAAAGAGTGATATGGATACTGATTGGATCAAAAAGACCAAATGGTTGATTCAACTTTTGATTTTAAGCGTGACCCTCAATATTGGCCTTATTGCGACTTTTGCCTATTTTTCGCTCCGCGAAACAAACGAAGTGTTAACCTTTCCCACCATTCCTTCCTCTGAGGGAGGAGAAACTTTTTTTTCGAACCAGGAATTGCTTGAGACCTACAGCACCCTCACTTTTTCCGAGCTTATGGCCTTGCTCCACGACCGCCAGCTTGTTGAAGAAGGGTACATGAAAAGGGATATCGCCCTTGCCTGCCTTGTCGCATTCCATCATTTTCATTTAGATCGGGCGCTTGGAGGGGTTGTCTTGCAAAAAAGGACCATCCAGTTTGCTTCGAAAAGCGGACAGGAAGTTGCCGACCTGATCCTCTTTCCCGGACTTGCCGAATATCAATATCAGGCGATCATCAAATATGCAAAGACAGAAAAATGGCCTTTTACAAGCCAGGGGATCTTTTGCGAGATCAAAAAAACAAGGCCGCCAAGGGGCCCAAGCCTCCTTGAGGCCTTTTATCTCACCCCGGAATTTTATAATGTGATCGCCCTCTTCCAACATACGGGAATAAAAATCGACAAGGAGGTCCTTGTCGAAATGGTCGCAAGCGGGGAGTGGTCTGTCCTGTCAACCTATAACGAAGAACAAAAGGTCTTTGCCGATTTTTCTGAGCAGCGCAGAAGGTCCCTTCTTTTGGAATATCTTAAAAGGAGGTCAAAGATCGCAGCTTTGATCCTTGTCCAGACCGATCGGGAGTTCCTCTCCAAAAGGTTGGATGATGATGAGATCTCCTCGTTTTTGGACCTGTGCGTGGAAAAAACCCGGGAAATGGAGTCCTTCTTGAAAGACCTCCTTCAAAGTCCCCGAAGCGATGCAATATTAAAAAAGGCGGCAAAAAAGCTCTATCATTTTGCAGGTGAAAAATGCCCCGAGCCTTATAACCACACTTTTGCGCTCCAGCGCTTTACTCCAAGTGCGCTCCTTCAAAAAAACATCCTGGAGCCTGCAGCTGTCAAGATCGAGATCCCTCCCATTCCCCCGGCTAAGGTGCAAGCCCCTCCCGCTTCTCAAGCAAAGGCCCGCAAAAGAAAGGTCCATGTTGTCATAGAGGGCGACAGCCTTTGGAAGATCGCAAAAAAATACCGCGTCAAAGTGGAAGACATTATGAAGGCCAACCATCTGCAGACAGAAAAGTTGAAAGTGGGCAAGGA
>JASHWM010000167.1 GCA_030044075.1 Candidatus Rhabdochlamydia sp.
AAATTCATCCTGGAAAAATCTTCGAGGAATGTCAGCAGAAGCAATTCAAATGTCTACCGACTTTGCAGATTTTATGTTTTATCAATTTGGAATACAACGGCATGCTGAAAAAGCAGAAGAAGATAGGCGGGCTGCAGCCCAATCACTCGCTTTGGATGAACTGTCCACTCTCCGGCTCGGGATGGCAGGCATGGGTACTCCGAACCTTGATCCTAATAGCAGAGCTGCTGAACTGGTCAGACGCTTTTTGGAACAGCAGAGTTCATCCTAAGGTTTTCCACTCTTCTCAAAGGACCCAAAAGCTCTTATCCGCTCTAGAGCTAGGGTCCCTCCATCTGCCTATCAGAAGCTAAATTTAAAAAAGCATTTTGTCCTCAAAAAGCATCGGGGGTATTGATCTCAAATAATTTCTTTTCATTTACAAAGAACTTCTTTGAATGATTGACAGAAGCACTTATAGACAATATCCTTTCCTAGAAAGATGCTTTCTATGATGAAAAAAAGCCCTTATCTTCTCCTTGAGCTCCTGATCGCCATTGCCCTTATCCTTCTTTGCGCCTCCCTCTTTGTTCAAACGCCTCTTAAAAGCATTCAAAAAGAAATTATACTTTTAGAGGAGATGGAGCTTGAGCGCCATGCGGACAATCTTTTCATAGAGACCAAAAGAATGCTTTATCGAAATATGATTCCTTGGGAAAATCTATCCGGTAAAGAGATTTGCGAGATGTCTTTTGAAAAGTTTCAGCTAAAGGGCATTTCCCATAAAACCTGGAACAGTGTTGTCACAATCGATGGATCAGAACAAAAAACAGGCATCAATGGAGAAGACTGCAGGCTTTTGCGTATCACGGTCCTTTTTCAATCTCCTAAAGAAAAGCGCAGCTTTTCTTATAGGGTCCTCGCAAAGAAAGAGGGCCTCCTTCTGCAAGAAGGCCCAAAAAAGGGCACTCACCCTTCTTGAGGTGAGCATCGCCTGCCTGCTCCTTGGAATCATTATGTCCGTATTGATCGGGTATTACAGAAGCCTTCTTAAGACCAAGGGAGGCATTTCCGAAAAAAAGGAACTTGTGGAAACAAGGTCGTCTTTCCGCTCTCTTTTGTCTCCCATTTTTTCTCAAATCCTTCCTCCGAACCCGGAAAACAAATTGCATCCGCTCTACATCGCAAAGATCCCCGAGAGCTCATCGCCAGCCCTCTACTTCTCCTATGATGCCGGCCTTGATAGCGACCCAAAATTTTCTCATGAGCTGACCGGCTGCATCTTTGTGAACAAAGACCATGAGCTCTGCCTTGTCAGATGGCCTTTAGATGGCAGCGCAAGAGTGCAGCTGGTGATGAAGAACGTCGCCTCGCTTGAATGGCAGTTCCTCACAAATAGCGATTTTGAATGGACAGAGAGCTGGACAAAAAAGGACAAGGCCATCCCTTCCGCGATCAAGATGGTGGTACACGAAAAAAATCTCTCTACAGTAGAATATTGCTTCCTCCTTCCCCAATCTCAAAGAGAGGTGACCTACAGGTGAACATTCTTCCTCTTGTATTCGCTTTCCTGGCTGTATTTGTCCTCCTCTCTTCTTCTTTCACAAGAGAGCTCCGCGACCTTTTTGTCGAGAAGGCCACCTTTCAGGGCTCCATGCAAGCTAGCAGAAGCGCCCTCTCAGAGGTCGAAGCGGAGCGCTACAAAAAAATTCCTGAAAAAAAAGCCGAAGAAAAAGAAGAAGAGGAAACTCCCTCGCCTGCCAAAAAAAGGGACACGCCCTTTCGCTCCTACCGTGATAAAAAACTGTGCGACAACGAATATTCAAAATTCAACTTGGCGCCCCTCCTGAGAGAAAAATCCCCCAAGCTATACAAAGCAGCGGCGGCGCTCCTCAAAAACCTTTATGGACAAGTGCCCTTTTTTTCCAGCCAGGGAGAGGGATGGGAATACAAGGTCCTTGACGCCCTTCTTAGCAATCCTCCAAGCGATGACAAAGATATAGAGCTGATCGACCTTGTTTCCAAACAGAACCTTGCACAGCCCCTTTATTTCAAGCTGCTGCGTGGAACAAAAAAATATCAAGTCCAGACAGGGAAGGGCTATCCTCCCCTCCACCATTTTTTTACCATCAACTTTCAGGAAAAAAAGGCGATATGCTTTCCCAAAGCATCAAGGGCGGTATTGGAAGCATATTTTGGATTTGAGGTGACAAGCAAGATCATCGATAAAGAAAAAGAAAAATGGGAAAAGGCCCACAAGCAGGGGATCCTGACGAAGGCCGAACTCGTCGAGCTTGTCCAGGGAAAACTGCGGGGAGACGACCCATCGGACGACATGAGCTTTACCCATCCCAAGAAAATGAAGAAAAAAGTCTATTCGCAAGATGAGGCAACAGGAATTTCTGTGGAAGCTTCGATCCCTGAATAAAGCTATTTCTTGGGCCTTTGAAGGGGTAGAAAAATCGTGAAGCAGCTGCCTACGCCTACTTTTGAGCTGACCGTGATCATGCCATCGTGCTTTTGCACGATGTTCTTAACGATAGAAAGGCCGAGCCCTGCACCTCCAAGGCGGCGTGAGTGTGCCTTGTCAACAGTATAGAACCTATCAAAGATATGTTCGAGGTCTGCCTCAGGGATCCCGATCCCCTGGTCGCAGATGACAATTTTAAGTTCCTCTCCGACAGTATCGATGCTCACAGAAATCTTCGCAGGTCCTTTGGAATATTTGGCTGCGTTGTGGAAAATGTTGGCTATCGCAAGTTCCAGAAGGTCGGGGTCTGCCTCGATCATAAGCGACTCTGGGCTTTTTGAGAATGTGATCGTCGCATCAGGATAAAGATAGAGGAGCATCTGCTCCACTTTGTCCATCAAAGGGATGATATCGCATATATGAAAGCGGCTTTCTGGGAGGTTCTCAATATCTGCCAAGATCAGAAGGTTGCGGACAAGCTTTTCCATCCTCTCGCAGCTGCGCACAATTTTTTCTGTGATCTCTTTCAACATGACAGGAGAGATCTCGGGAAGGTCGTGAAGCGTCTCTGCAAATCCTTTAATAATCGTGATCGGCGTCCTCAGCTCGTGGGAAGCATTCGCAACAAAGTCTTTTCCTATTTCAAGGACCTTATAATGGGTGGACTTGTCTTGCATGACAACGATCGCGCCGCTCTGCCCTGAGATGGGCGTTGCGATGAGGTCGATGTAAAGCTTGACCTTGTTATCGATGAAAACAGAGTCCGTCACAACGGCCTCTCTTTTTTGGCAATCATCAAAAAGGTCTTTGCACTTCTTTAAGAGGGCTTTTTGCGACTGCCTCATATGGTCGGGGAGTTTCTTGCCAAGCAGGTACCTTTTTGGGATGCCGAGCATTTTACTTCCCATAAAATTGATATATTTGACCTTGTTTTCCTGGTCGACGGCCACAACGCCCTCAAGGAGGGACTCCAGGATGGCCTCCTTCTCGTTACGCTCCTCGGTAAGGTTTTGGATCTGCAGCTTGACCCTTTCAGAAAGAGTGTTGAGGATCGATGCGAGCAGATGGAGGTCGCTATTTTTTTCAAAAGTGTTGTCCAGTTCGATTTGGGGGATGTATTCGTACAGGCCATAGCGGTAGGGCTTGATCGTATTGATGATCTTCTGGATCGGATTGGTCAGGCGGTAGAAGACAAGCCAGGTGACAACGGCAAACAAAATAAACAAAATGCTTCCAAAAATGACAAAGCCGATCTGGAAAAACTTGTTGACCTCTCCGAGCAAACGGTAAGGGAAAGAAGTCCTGAGGATATACTCCTTGCCATGAGTGATGAAGCTCTTGGAGACAAAGGCATATTCCTTATTGAGGAACTTGGAGTAGAACACGTCCTCCTCATTGAGGCTTTCAGGTGGGAAATGATGTAGAAAGGCCTGTCCTTCAAAAGCTTTTTGAAAATAGGTGTCATAGAGAAATTTGCCGTTTGCGTCCATTAGAGTGATCTTATAGAACACGGTCGCCTGCTCATGGCTGAGGATATCGATCATTTCCTGTTCATCTTTCGCCGTTTCGATCCTTTCGATCAGACTTGAGGTGATGTCAAGGAGAGTATTATTCACAAGCTCTACGGAAAGGAACTTGAAAAAAGGGAAGAGCAAAATCATAAAAACCAAATACAGCACGAGCTGGATGAAAAAAATCCTTTGGCGAAAGCTCATCAATTTGATCATATCCTTCCCATTACCCTATATACAGCGATAGGTTCTGAAAACCCTTTAAAAACCATCGGCTCCATTTTTTCCAGCTGGATGGCGGCTTTGACCTCGGGGTCCATGGCAACTGTTTCCGTCACCAAGATCTCTCCGCCCTTGGCGATTGCACAAAGCCTTGCTCCCAGGTTCACACCGCTTCCCAAAACAGTATAGTTAAGCCTGTTTTTTGCTCCCATATTTCCCGCAACGACAACACCCGAATGGACCCCTATCCCAATATCTATGGGAGCAAGTCCTATTTTTTTCCGCTCCTCATTCCATAGCTTCATAGCATCCATCATCCCAAGAGAGGAGAGGATCGCTTTGAGCATCGTGTCTTTAGAATGCTCGGGAAGCCCAAAAAGCGCCATGACCTCATCGCCGACGTACTTGTCGATCACCCCGTAATACATGTCGATCTGGTCTGAGAGTTTTGTCATGCACAAGTTGAGCATTTCAATCACTTCATGGGGCGGCATTTTTTCTGTGATCTTGGTAAAGTTGCGGATATCGGCAAAAAGCATCGTCATCTGCTTTTCTTCTCCGCCAAGCTGCATGGGGTTTTCTAAGATCTCGCTAGCAATTTGAGGCGAGACAACTTTATTGAGGACGCTGCGGACCTTCTCTTTTTCTTGCAGCTCTTTCACCATCTTTGCAAAAGAGTCGCAAAGAACGAAGATTTCATCGTCTGTATGACCTTTTGCGAAGGAAAGGTCGATCTCTTCGAGGGATCCGTGCGCGACCTTATCGGTTGCCTTTGCAAGTTGAACGATCGGCCTTGTAATCCTCTTTGCAAGGAAATTAAGACAAATGAGAACACAGGCGAGCGCTACTATGGCGATCTGCCGCATATGTACGGCCAGATGGTCGATCAGATCTTTTGTCCCCTGCTCCAGATACTGGACGACGGCAAATTCTTTTGACTTCGGATTAAACAGAAAATAATGCAGGTCGATCTCCTGAAAAGGAGTGATCTTCAAGAAAAAATAGTCCTCATTATTCCAATGGACGAACCCTTTGTCCTCCGAAGACATCTTTGCAATAGGGATATTTCCGAGGGATGCTTTGTCTATCGGTTCGCCTTCGATCGAAAAAGCTCCGATGATCTGTTCATTGGACACAACAAGGGAGATCTCCCTGTTGGAGAGGGCAAGCAGTTTTCCGAGGCCCGAAGGGTTGATCCCGACTGTAAGGGTTCCCTTTTTTTTCGTGTCATGCTCTTCCGCCTGAATAAAAAGGGACTCGCCGACATAGACTTTTCCCATGGCAAGGTCCTGGATCAGGATGATCTCCTTTTCAGCATTTTCTACCGGATAGGGCTCGGTCCGGAAGGCATTTTTTGCAAGGATGCCGATCCCTTCTAGCTCTCCATCAAGAAAATAACTCATCGCAAGGGGCACTCCCTTAGAGTTTGGGCTATAGCCTGTGAAGCCTGTCTCGTAATAGGAAGCTAAAAAAGCGATCATGGCAATGATGCGGTTTCTTTCTAGAAGCTCATCATAGCTGATGTCGATCAGGCTTTTCTCAATGGTTTGTTCTTTCTTCATGCTTTCTGCAAAGATGTCCTGAGAAGTAGGCCATTTTGCAAAAAGACCAAAGGCATTTTTTAGTTTATCGCTAAAAGACGAGATAAAATCGGAGAGGGTAAGAGCGCCATAGAATTCAAAAAAATAGGGTGCGATATACCCTGCATTTGAGGGATTATACGCAAGGGGCCATTTGGAGGAGAGGTCCTCTAGAGCCTCTTTTGAAAAAACAAGGTACACATGGGGATCTTTTTGTCCGATCAATTCAATGTCGATCGTTTTCTCCTCAATTATCCCGCTCTCTTTTTTTTGACATAGGACACCAAGGTAGATGGCAGGGTCTGAAGGGAAAGAGATCCAGGCAAATGCCTCATTAATGAGCACTCTCTTGATCTTTTGCGGTAGTGCATCGTTCGGAGTTAATATGGAGAGGACCTTATCTCCCCCTATATTTTGTACAAACTCCACCCATTTGTTATCGATCAAAAGGTCGGCCGACCGTCCCCAATTGTAATGATGGTCGTTCTCATCAATTGGTGCAAAACCGCTTTCATAGGTGCTATAGGCAGCGATCGTGTCAAGGAGCGCGCGGATCTCCCCACAGCTTGCTGAAAGCGACATCCTGACATATTTTTCAATGCTCTCGCGTTTGAGGTCGCTCAGATTGAACAACTTCTCTTTGAGGTTTTGCGAAGCTTGGATAAGATTTTGATCGGTAAGCTTGGACTGTAAAAGAGCAGCAACGACAAAACCCACCAAAAAGAGCGAACCTACCCAAATAAATAGACGGTACCGTACGCTCACGTTAATGTGTCCTCATGATAAAAAGTTTGGTAGCCCTCTTTTGTGATGATGACCGTATCCTCATGCCGCGCCCCTCCTTTTCCCGGAATATAAAGGCCCGGCTCAATTGTCACAACCATCCCTTCCTGCAAAGGCATATTGGATGCTTCATTGCCTAAGCGTATCCTGGGGAACTCGTGCGTTTCAAGGCCGATCCCATGTCCTAAGCTATGGACAAAAAGATGTTCGAGCCCTTCTTTTTTCATGACCTCCCTCGCTGCGATGTCTAGCGAGCCAAGTGTGCTTCCCGGTTTGCACAGCTCAAGGGCTGCTTGCTGGGCTTTTTTTACAATGTCGACAATTTTTTGTAGTTCCTCATCCCCTTTCCCAAAAAAGAACGTCCTTGTCATGTCAGACTGGTACGAACAAAGAGTTGCGCCAATATCGATCAGGACGATCGAATTGTTTTCCAGCTTTGCGTTGGACGCGCGGTGATGGGGTTTTGCGCTATTTGGGCCAAAAGCAATAATCGGTTCAAACGCAAGTCCTTCAGCACCCTTCTTTTTTACAAAAAACTCATACTCTATGGCCAGGTCCTTCTCGCTCACTCCCACTTGTAAAAGGCAGCGGATATGCTTAAAGCCAAGGATATTGAGGTCTGCACTTTTTCTCATGAGCTCGACCTCTTCGTGGTCTTTATAGAGGCGTAAATACTTCCCGATCCCTTCAAGGGGCTTCAAAGAAAATGGTCCTTCCTTTTTTAAGAGCTCATATTGATAGTAGCTTGTATGTTCTGCATCAAACCCGATCACGCTTTCATTTTTTGGATAAAAAGATGAAACAGCTCCGGTAGAGGTGAGGGAAACGGGGAAGGGACAATTTTCCTTGCACACCTGCAAATACCTGCCATCGACAAGCAAGAGGGCCTTGTTTTGGTCTACAAGCAACCTTCCTAGAGAAAGAGAAAGTCCTGTAAAATAGTAAATATCGATGCAGTCGTCAATCACTACACCGTCGACGCGCCACAAAGGAAGCTGCTCTTGCAGTTTTGCAATGCGAGCTTCATAACACTTTATTTTTTCTGGTCTTGAACAGTTCTCTGACATCTTCGATATCCACACAAGTCATGGTAGGTTTTCCTTGCAATGTAAAAAAGGGCGTTTCACATCGCAAAAGTTTCTCAACTATTGTTACCCCTTCTTGTAGCATAAAGGGAGGTTTCTTCGCTGTAGCAAACTGACAAATTTTTTTTGCAAAAAACATCTTTTGCTCTTCGTCCATTGTGTCTTGGATCTCCAGTGCGCGGATGCCGTCCACGATTTCATGCAGCACCTTGGCTGCATCATCGAAGGAGATCATGTCTGGGACCGCTTCAATGGCAAAAGTGTTCTTTGCGATCAGGCCAAGGACAATTCCCAAATCGATAAAAACCTGCCTATTGTTCTCTATCAGTTCGGCATCAAGAGGGGAAAAAGAGATCTTAAGAGGAAAAAGAAGATGCTGCGTCTGTCTTTTTCCTTCCAGGAACTTGGAAGTAAAGAGCACTTCTTGCGCAGCAACAAGGTCTACGATCACAAGATCTCCTTCCTTCATTTTTTTATCTTGGAAAAGATCTTTTTCAAGAAGTGAAGAAGCCTTGATGAAGAGATATTCCTCAAAAACACCGATCGCCTCGAGGGCTTTTGGAAAAGGAAGAAGAGGTTCTCTCGGCCTTTCATCTGAAAAAGTAAGAGAGAAATTTTCTTGTCGCTGATAGGGGATGCCCTCTGTTTTGATCGCCTCAAAAAACATGTGCGGGGAGCTCTCTTTATCTCCAAGAGCAACGCCTACCGCCCTGCTGATCATTTGTTTTAACGAAATTTCCTCTTTAAAACGGACCTCTTTTTTCTGAGGATGGACGTTGACATCGACAAGGTGCGGAGGGAGCGTCATATGGATCACATAGATCGGATGGCGACCTGCATCAATCCTTGTCCCATAGGCATCACGGACCGTGTACGAGACAAAAGGAGCAAAAACTGCCCTTCTGTTAATAAAAAGATACTGCCCTGTCCGATGCAGCCTTGTATGTTGGGGAGAGCCGATCAACCCCTGGAACTGATAGTCCCCCTCATGGAATGCGACCTCGTGGGAAATCTCTTTGAACTCATCGCCCAAGACAGCCCGGATCCTGTTTTGGAGCCCCTCTGCAAAATCTGATTTGATAGAAGGCCCTGTTGCAAACAGGACATCATCTTTTTGTTTCAGCTCAAACTCAACAAGGGGATGGGCTAAACTAAGGGCAAGGACGATGCGATGGATCTCCATGGTGCTGGCAGCAGCGTTTTTCTGGAATTTTTTTCTCACCGGCACATTATAAAATAATGACCTTACCTCAACTGTTGTTCCCCTTTGCCTTGGAGCTGGCAGAACTTTCATGAGTTTTCCACCTTCCACTTCCACGCAAGTGCCCACCTTGCTGTCCAAGGCAGAGACAAGGATAAGTTTGCTGACGCCCGCGATCGAAGCCATCGCCTCACCGCGAAATCCCATGCTTTGCAAAGCGAACAGATCATCAAAACTTGCAATTTTTGATGTCGCATGCCTCTCAAGGCACAAGACTGCGTCGTCAGGGCCCATGCCGGTCCCATTGTCAGAGACCCTGATCAATTGATGTCCCGCGCTGCTGATCTCGATAACGATGCGTGTGCTCTTTGCATCAAGGGAGTTTTCGACAAGCTCCTTGACAACAGATGCGGGGTTCTCTATCACCTCGCCTGCTGCGATTTGATTGATCGTATGGTCTGGAAGAACACGGATGAGTGTCATATACCTCTCTTAGGAAATAGAGCCAGCATAGACGATTTGCTCCTCTCAATGCAAAAAAAAACCGGACTATCGTCCGGTTTTTTCCTAAAAAGTTCAGGATAAGGGGAAGGATTACTTTTTGCCTCTATTTTTGTCTTGTGGCATTTGAGGTGCTGGCTTTTTCTCTGTCCATGATGGCTGCTGTTTTTGTGGCTGAGCTGCTGGCTTTTGGAATTTATCTTGATTTTTCATCTTTTTTCTCCGCTTTTGCAAAGTAGAATTCTTTTTCTACTTTACTTCATTCTACATGTTCAGGAAAAAAAACCAATCAAAAGTAAAAAAATTTTTATGCATTTTTTT
>JASHWM010000168.1 GCA_030044075.1 Candidatus Rhabdochlamydia sp.
TCCCGTTTGTTGTTTCAAAAATATTGCGATAGACCGGTTCCTGGTCTTTGTCCTCTTCTGGCCCCTGCTTGATCTTGTGATTGAGCAAATAGACGAAAAGGATGAAAAGGAGCGTAAAGATGACAGAGAACATGATGATCGATCCAAGCACCTGCGAAGCAGAGATGGAGCGGGAAACGCCCTCGGTTGTCTTCAGAAGGCCCTGGACAATCCAGGGCTGGCGTCCAATTTCCGCTGTGGCCCATCCGACCTGGTTGGCTATTTGGGGAAAGAGGACCGAGATGACCAAGAACCATAAAAGAGATTTAGACTTTTGAATCTTTTTTCTCTTCCAAAATGCCCATACCACCCCAAGGGCCATCAATCCCCACATGGCGATCATCAGATGGAAGCACTGGAATACCACCTGGACATTCGGCCAAAGCTCTCTTGGGTACTGGTCAAGTCCTGTGACCGGCGTTTCAAAATCATGGGAAACAAGGAAGCTGAGGAGGCCTGGAACTTTTATTCCCTTGACCTCTTTAGTTTCCGTATCGACCCAGCCGACCATTGTCAAGGGAGTCTTGGGAGCTGTTTCATAAACCCCTTCCATCGCAGCAAGCTTGATCGGCTGGTGCTTCGCAACAACTCTTCCTGATGAGTCTGCAGAAATGAGCTGGAGCACAAGGGCGACTGCCGCAGCGATCAGGCCAAGCTTCATGGACACCTTGGCGAACTCCAGGTGTCTTTGTTTGAGAAAATAGTAGGCTGCAATGCTGATAACAAGAAAAATCCCTGTGAGCCAGCATCCAATCACCACGTGGCAGAGGCGGTCGATGGACGAAGGGTTGAAGACCATCGCCCAAAAATTTGTTACGACTGCGCGAGCTTCAGCACCCTGGCCAATAACTTGGTATCCCGCAGGGGTCTGCATCCAGGAGTTGGCGACAACGATCCATATCGCACTAAAGTGTGCTCCGGCGGCTACACAGATCGTCGCAATGTAGTGGATCTTCGCACTCACCCTTTCCCACCCAAAGAGCATGATGCCCAAAAAACCGGCCTCGAGGAAAAAAGCGAAGATCGCCTCAGCGCCAAGGGCGCTGCCGAAGACATCCCCGACAAAACGGGAATATTCGGCCCAGTTGTTCCCAAAGGCGAACACCTGGACAAGGCCGGTTGCCACCCCAAGAGCAAAGGTTAAAGCAAAAATTTTTATCCAGAACTTGGTGATCTTTTTATATAAAGGGCTCTTTGTCTTGATGTATATCCCTTCCAGGATCACGAGCATAAGCCCAAGGCCTATGCTGAGCGGCGGGTATATGTAGTGGAATGAACTTGTTAAAGCAAACTGTATCCGGGATAGTAGTACGACGTCCATAGCGATTCTCTTTGAAATCAAAAAAAAAATATTTCTATCACGATTCCCTATTAAGATCGAATCAAAAATTGACGATCGAAATTGTTGCCAGCAACCCGAAAAAGTCTTACAATAGTAAAGTCTCCCAAAGCTTTATATACAGGAAATTGGTCCAATGAGCTTTTTCCACCTCCTTATCCCGTTCCTTGAGATTGCGATCATCGCCATCTTAGTCAATTATTTACTTTCATTTTTTTGGAAGACAAGGTCGATGGACCTCATCCTGGGGCTTGTTGCCTATTTGATCATTTATTCCCTCGCATCGTGGCTGAACTTCCCGATATTGCAAAAGATCATGCTCCTTGTGGCAAACGTTGCAGTGATTGCAATCCTCATCATCTTTCAGCCCGAACTGCGTGTAGCGCTCTCAAAGCTTAGCTTGAAAGGCAAGCGCTATAAGGAAATTTCCGAGTTCGACAGGTTTCTTGAGCATCTTGCCAATTCAGTCTATCGGATGGCAGATAAAAAGACGGGCAGCCTGATTGCTCTGGAGAGGGAAGACTCCCTTAGTGAATATGCGAGCAAAGCGGTCCTGCTCAACGCACTATTTTCTTCCGAGCTCCTGGAGTCGATCTTCGCTCCGACGACCCCGCTTCATGACGGCGCCGTCATCATCCAAGACTCTACCATCGTTGCAGCAGCAGTGATCGTCCCTCTTGCTGAAGACAGCTCGCAGCTGGCAAAATCGATGGGGACCCGCCATAGGGCCGCCCTTGGCCTCAGCCAGGTGTCTGACTCCCTGGTGATCGTCGTATCGGAAGAGACAGGAAAAGTTTCCATAGCAAGGGACGGCATCATTACCCGCGGCATCAAAATAGACCGCTTTAAAGGAATTGTCCGCAGCGTATTCTCTCCTGTGGAAGCGGAAGAACTGCCTAGTCGTTTTAACCTCTTAGATTGGCTGAAGAAATGAAGACCCTCCTCTATAGTATTTTTGTACAGAACTGGCAACGAAAAGTCATAGCCATCTTCCTTGCTGTGATCGTTTGGTTTGTCGTCAATCACTCTCTGACCGGGACGAAAACGATCAGCAACGTCCCCATCCGGATCATCAACCTGCCTCCAAACAAAACTGTTGAGGGACTGCAGCCTAACGGCATTTTATCTAAGCGGATCTCGCTCACCCTCCTTGGCAACGAGGCAACGCTCAACGAAATCTCTTCAAATGACCTAGAAGTTGTGATCGATGCGGCTGACAAGCCCGATGAATGGATTGTGAGCATCAGCAAGCGGAACCTTGTCTCCCTCAATCCGGAGATCGAGCTGAACACAGATGTCAGCAGGGTCTTCCACCAAAACTTTACCATAAGGCTTACAAAGCTGATCACAGAAAAGGTCCCCATCATCATCACAAGCCCGATCGGCGATGCTCCAAGGGACTACCATTGGATCGACATCTGGCCTTATCATCTTTATGTGACCCTTACCGGGCCTGAAGAAATTGTAAAGCACCTGAAATCAAAAGGGATCAGGCTTACGTTCAACCTGAATAAAATCCGCAAGATGGACCTCGATGACATCCAGGCAAAGAACGAACCGGGAAAGCAGGAAGAGGTGAGCTTCTTTGTACCTGAAGAGTGGAAACAGGTCTCCGTCCCCCTTCTCTCCGACACTCCGATCCCTATCGACGACCTGCAGGCAAAGTCGCTGCGTATCGACTTTATCCGCAACGAGCTCCTGCCGATCAACAGGCCGATGCCGCTCAGTGTTTTTTATCCTGCAAGGTACAGCTCGACGATCAACCCATCCACATCTGCGATCGCACCTTCAAGTATTGTCAAGTTCATCAACGACATCCCCAACCTCCATGAGAACCTTTATGCAAAAGGGGTCAGCTCCCGGTTCCTTGGCATTGTTACTGACATGCTGCAAATTACAATTGTCGCGATGCCCACAACAGAGCGCCACTCTTTGGAATGGAGCATCCAGTTCGTCACTCCGCAAGTTTTGGAGGACCGCTACATCGCATCGCTCATGTCCGATTCCTCCGAACATGAAAATAAGGACTCCAACACAGCCTGGAGGGAAGAATACCTTCGAAACCGCTTCCGTAACTACATGAACCGCTTCAGACTGTATAAGTCAGA
>JASHWM010000169.1 GCA_030044075.1 Candidatus Rhabdochlamydia sp.
GGAAGAGCCTGTGCATACACGTCCTCAGAGGAGGCCTCACGAAACCACTGACTACCGCAAAAGAACCTACGCAGACCTCCAGGAGGAAGAAGCTTCTTCCGGCGGCAGCGCTGGACCCTCTGCGGCTGGAGATACACGTAGACATCCTCATGGGATACTCCATGCTAAATATGAACTCCTTGACATCGCCCCTCACCTGAGAGATGTCGATAGGATTCTTTCTTATATTGAACAAAATAAAGAGCGGCTGCTCCAACAGGCTCAAACAACTCAAACGAGTATTTACATTCGTCCTGAAACATCCCAAGTAGAAAGAGCCGTTCAATTTACCCCTGAAGGGCAAATTTTCATTCATCTAAACCGGGAAAAATTGGGAGATTCTCCCCTTGGCGAAGGTAACTTCAAGAAGGTCATGAAAGCATTTGAGATCATTTCCTGTAAGGTTTATGCATCCGCGGGCTTTAAAGTTCCGGATGTTCATGATGAAATTCAAAATACCAACATTTTTAAAAATGTTCCCGGCTTTGTACAAATAGCGGCTTTAGCCAACTATCCTTACAAAAATAGACAGTTAGAAAGGGAAGGACTGCAACACCTCACTGAAAAAACCCGTGTACTTTTTGAACTCTGCAATTTCGAAGATTTGCAAAAAAAGCTTCCGCATCTAAACGGAGTAGAAAAAAAGCTGATCTTCGAAGAACTTATTAAATCTGCAGCCTTCATGCATAAAAATGGGTTTATCCATAGAGACCTCAAACTCTCCAATATCTTTCTCCATAAAGGGGATGACGGCATCATCAGGCCCATCATTGGAGACCTCAGTTCTATTTGCCGGATCGATGATCTTGAAAAACGCCAGGATTTCATCTCCGATGTTACCATCACTCCTCCCGAACTTGCTGCTATAGCGATTGATTTAGTGGAAGATGATGTTTCAGTTGACTCAGACGATTCCGACGATCCAAATGAATTTGAGCTCGCCCCACAAAAAACTCAGCTTGGCGAAGCTGAACTTGCTTTCAAAAAACTGATTGTTCAAGAGAAGACAACTTTTGCCGTTGATCGATGGGCCCTTGGCGCAATCCTTTATGAACTTCTTGAGCAAGAAAAACCTATTTGGACTTATTCCCATAGAGAAAAACAAGTGCTCCAAAACCTCATCGATCTCGACGATGGATGGTTCGAAGAACCGGAAGAAGTAAACTCGCCTCTTCATCTTGTTTGGGAACTACTGCAAATTGACCCGGAAAGAAGGATCTCTTTAGAAGAAGCCGAAACTCGGCTCTCCTCCCTGAACTGGCCAGATCCTGTTTCAGAAGATTACGATACCTCAAGTTCAGAAGAATACGATGAGGAGCCTCCTCAAGTTCTCTCAATGCCAACACGCGCAAGGAGATAGCGGAGGAAAAGATATTCTCCACTTCAAAGAGTGAGAAAAAGCTCTTCGAGAACCGTCTTGAACTTCACACTATGATGGATCGATCCTTTGGCCTTTTCAATCAGTTGCAAAGCTGATTCTAGGGAGGGAGCGGTCTGTCCAAGCTTTCTTTCCTCATAGAAAAGGTCATCTGTTTTTCCATGATGGAGAAGACAGTTGTCCCGAAAGTAATATAAAATACATGCAAAGATCATGTCGATCTTTTGATAATACCCTTGAGGATTTTCATCTTGCAGAATTTCGAGGTCTTTTTCCACCTCTTGGACCTTTCGCAAAAAATCAGGATAATCTCTCAAGGTCATCCACTCTAAGACTTCCTGTTTCAGCCCTTTGTTTGAGAGGAAGGTTTTTGCTGTGGCAAGCGATCCCAATGAAAACCTCGCGATCCACTCCGCATCTTCGCTTGCGCCCCCTTCCTTCATCAGGAATTGGGCGACCTCTTCTTTGGAGAGGGAGGAAAAATTGATCTTCTGGCACCTGGAAAGGACTGTTGGGAGGACCTTGCGCGGATTTTTTGTCAAAAGGATGAAATAAGTGTCCTCTAAAGGTTCTTCTAAAGACTTCAACAAGGCATTGCTGCTAGATGCGAGCATGCATTCGACATCGTCGATGATGAAAACTTTTACGGGCCCTTCAAAAGGAGGGAGCGCACTCTCTTCAAGGATTTTTTGGATGGAAGCAATAGGATGGAGGTGGAGCTTGCCTTCGGGAAAATATCTATGCACATCGGGATGGATGTCCCTTACGATCTTTCCATGGTGCTTCTCGCCCATCAGTCCTGAAGCAAGACGCCTTGCAAAGAGGCCTTTTCCGATCCCCTCGCTCCCTGAAAACAGAAGGACCTGGGGCACCGTCCCCTCAAGGACCATTCTCTCAAGAAGGTGCTTTACGGGACCATTTCCCAAAAGATCAGAAAAGAGCATTGATGGCGACCATAGCATCTTTGAAAACCTCCTCCCTATCCCGGTTTGCATCGACCACCCGGATCCTTTTTGGCTCCTGCATGGCGATCTCCAAAAAGCTGGAGCGGATCTTTTCGTGAAAGGCGATCTCTTCTTCTTCGATGCGGTCTTTTGCACCGCGGGAAGTTTTGACCCTTTCGAGCCCGATCTCAGGGGCGATATCTAAATAAATTGTCAGGTCTGGCTCGAGGCGTCCAGATGCAAACTCGCAAAAATCGGCAACCAGGCCTTCACCAAAGCCCCTCGCTCCGCCCTGATAGGCGACAGTCGAATCGTTAAACCTGTCACATAAGACAATAGACTGCTCGGCAAGTGCAGGACGGATCACTTCCTCGACATGCTGCGACCTGTCTGCAAGGAATAGGAGAAGTTCTGTCCTCGGAGAAAGGTGGTATTCCTTTTTGTGGAGGACAAGTTCCCTGATCTTCACTCCAACATTGGAACCACCGGGCGCTTTTGTCTGCACAACCTTGGGGAAGCGGGAGGCAAGGTCCTCATAAACTTTGGCAATGAGTGTCGACTTGCCTGCTCCTTCGCCTCCTTCGAATGTGATGAAGCGCCCCTTGTGCATTATTCTGCGTCTTTGTTTTCTACATCGGCAATGGTTTCTTCTGCTTTGAGTTCAGATTGCTCTTCAGCCTTTTCATCAGCTGGCTGTTCTGACTGGTCAAGAGTTTGCTCGAGCTTCTGAACAGCGACGACAACATCGTTCTCCTGCAGGTTGACAAGCTTCACTCCTTGCGTAGAACGGCCCATGACACGCACATCCTTCATGGAGATGCGAAGCGTTTGGCCAAGGCCGGACATGAGCAGGACGCTATCAGCATCTTTGAAAACCTCCTCCCTATCCCGGTTTGCA
>JASHWM010000170.1 GCA_030044075.1 Candidatus Rhabdochlamydia sp.
TTACTTCAGCTGTAGCAATCGCAGCGACAGTAACTATAATTGCACCCATCCAATGATCGCAATTAGCGCTCTGGATATTAAAAGGCAAGATATTCGGCCGCGCCATTAACCACACGCCAATAATAGCCTGCACTATTATGAACCAAGGCAACGAAATTCCCTGATAACTTGCTGGCCAACGTTGTCTAATAGACCAGTGTGTACGATCTGGATCTTTACCTTCGTAACCAAGTACATTGCCGCCTAACCAAAAAAATGGCCAGAAGTTTTTCTTTTGTTTATAGGCTAGCACCAAAAATTGCCCTACCGCTATAGACTCATGCACTGCTAAAGGCACAGAAATTAGTAATGCAGCAGCATTGATTAAACAAAACCCGCACCAGGCACCCACGACAACCGGCTGCATAATAACTAATAATATACTTGTTGCACCTAAAGGTATAACAAGTAGAACAAACGATACTACAATGAAAGGGGCAGTACGCCAGCGTGCACGACTACCCATAAAACCTATCAGCACTTCCAACACATAAGCAACAGCACCAAAACCAGCATCAGATATGGGAAAAGATCTCGACAATGCAGAGCCCGTCACTCTATCAGAGCCGTCGCCAAAAAATGGATCCCATACATGAGGTATATAACCTAGTTGATGAGCTGCTAAATATCGCGAGAGGAAGAAGCCAATCAGTGCAAGGGCAATGCCAAGCCAACGCCTAATCCATGAGGAAGGATTATATGACCAGCTAGGAGGTTTGTCTGGTCCAGACAAATGTATATCAGCCCGCCCTGGCAGTCCGGGAATGAGTACAGCAAATGCTATGAATAAGCAAGCTATTAATGTATCAACCAAATAAGTAGTAGGAGTTGGCGACCAAAATATTAGTGGTGCAAGTAATAACCAAAACGCTACAACAGCTGTACCCCACCTAAGCAAAGCGAATCGAGGAATAAATGCCATTATTTCTAAAAGAATAACAGTGACACCAGATATGATATCACTCTTCATTAAAGCCGCGCTCTTATAATTTAAAAGAAAAGGCTGGCTGATGAGCCATATCGCCAACATGCCATTAACCACATAAGTCCAAAGTATTTTGTAGTTATAAAGCCTTATTTCTTCTAAAAACTGCTGTGCATCCTTTCCTGTCGCTTCTCTAAAATTTTGGATTTCAATTTGTGCTTCTTGCTCTCTCATGCTGTTCCCTTTAATTCCATGATTTTGCCGGACTTCGATTATTTTTTTATGATCCTAATTCTTAAAGCAAAGGGAATATAATTGCTCACCCCTATCCTCATTTAAAATGATTGTGGAATTAAAGAGGATGATAATTTAAGGAGTTTATTTAATGGTAACTACATGGTCAGGAGGAAGCAAGTTAAGGACCTTGTCAAAAAAGAAAATCGTGAACTTTTCCCACTTAAAAGTTCTGAATGTGTCCCTATCCCAATCTAAAAAGACCGGGAAATCCTTGGCCTTTTCCTTATTGCTCGCTATCTAATGCTAGGAACTGGCCAGGATCTGGCAAAGAAGGCAAAAAAGTCATTATTTGACGGGAAAGGATCTTGCAATGCTTGTACTCTGCTTTAAGTCCATTTTTGATTGTTTTGATCTGAAAACTGAGTTCAGACAAGGCTTCTTTTGTTCTCTCCTTGCTTCTTTTAAGCCGGAGGCGATCCTCTTTTGCTTGTTTGACCCGCTGGAGTTTGTCAAGAATGCTCTCTGTCAGTACTATGACCTTCTCTTCCCATATTCTTTTGTTGTTACTAAGTGAGGAATGGATTTTATCTAAAAGAAGCTGCTTGCGCTCGAGAATGAGCCTTTTTTCTATGAAATGGAACTGATTTTTTCTTAACTGAGAAGCCAAGCCAAGCTTGCTCAGCGTCCAAATTAACCATTTTGTGGGGTCGAAGTGGTACCAGCGGATACCATTACGATAATCATAGCTAAAAGTATGGTGGTAGTTGTGATAACCCTCTCCAAAAGTAAGCATAGAGATCAGGTAGTTGTCCACTGCCGAGAGCTCCTGGCAAAATGTACGAGCGCCCCAGGTATGGGCAAGGGAATTGATAAACCAAGTGAAGTGGTGGAGGAAAAACAACCTCACAAACCACACAAAAAGAAAAGCGCCGAGATAATCGCCAAAGCACCAACCAAAAAATAGTGAGGTCAACCCATTTGTTACAAGCATTAAGGGGCCGTAGAACCGGTGCTGAAAACGGATGAGCGGTTTCTTGTATAAGTCGGCAACGGTTTTGTTCTCGATCTCTTTAGGCTTTTCTAGGAGCCAAAGAAAATGGGCATACCAGAAGCCCTTTTTAATGGAGTAGGGATCGCGGTCCGTATCGACAAAGGCATGATGTTGGCGGTGGTCATAAGCCCAACGCAACACGCTCCCCTGCGTGGCCATTGTAGCAAAAAACAGCAGAATTACTTCAATAATAGGGTGTATTTTGTATGTTGAATGGGAATAGAGGCGGTGATAACCAGCCGTCACACTCATCCCAGTTACATAGATCATAACCGCTGAAGTAGTAACGATTTGCCATGAAGGGGTAAAATGGAAAAAGTAAATAGGCAAAGCGATGAGTAATAGTAAATGATATCCCAGAATATATAGAGCGGGGCCCCAGTTAAAGTTTTTATTTTCCAAAAAAGCACCTTCTTATTTTTGGCGTGTGAAGTTTGAGGATACCCCATACTTAAATTGTCTCCAATCAAAAGTTCTAAATGCATCTTTCCACCTCCAAAATGACAAGGCCGGGGAAACCCGGCCTTTTTCTTTTAAAGATTTCTTTTTTATGGCAATATTCCCCTTTGTTAAGGGAGGTAGCAGATGCTCACTATTGGCGGTATTCTTATTCGCCCTATGCAAAAGCAAGATTCCATTGAAATGTTTGAAATAAATGCTAAGGATGAAGGCTTGGGGCCCGGATATCACGTCCACCATAAAATGGAAGAAAGCTTCTATATTATGGAGGGCGCAGTCTTATTTACTGTCGAAGGGAACGAGCAAATCCTTGAAAAGGGAGGATCCTTGAGCGTAAGGAGGAACACTCCTCACAGTTGGAAAACGGTAGGGAAAAATACAAAGATGCTGCTCATTTTCACCCCTGCCCAAAATCAACTTGGCTATTTCACCGAACTTGAAAAACTCGAGCAGCAAGGCTCCTCCTGGAAAGAAGGCATTTCCATCCTTGCACAAAAATATGACAACACACCAGTCAAGTGAGACCCAATCGAATGTTCTCATTGGGTCTCTCTCTACCAAATGCCCTCACAATTATAAGCTCAAACGCTCTAAGGCCTCGGGATCTAACGCTTGCAGTCGATCTCTGGCTTCCTGCATGGATCTGCCCACTATGTTGATATGTCCGATCTTCCGTCCTTTCGTCACACCGCTCTTGTCATACCAATGGACGCTACAACCTGGTACCGATAAGGCGCGATCAATCAACTTCTCGGCCAATTGCTCGCCCCTCTTACCATCTGCCTCGCCTAAAATATTTAACATAATTACGTGATTCACTTTTAGGCTGGTATCGCCAAGCGGCAGCCCTAAGGTTGCGCGTACATGATTCTCAAATTGCGAAGTAACACATCCGTCAATAGTATAATGCCCACTATTATGAACGCGCGGGGCTACCTCGTTTAATAATACAATATCGTCGGCAAGTAAAAACATCTCTACGCCAAACACACCGGCGCCATGCATAGCATTCATCACCTGTTTTGCCAAAAGTTCTGCTGCTATGCGCGCTGATTCAGGAATACACGCTGGCGTTTCCGTAACATGGCAGATGCTATCGCGCTGCACAGTTTGCGTCACAGGGTACAATTGCACTTCCCCGTCCCTAGACCGTACGACCATTACCGCTAGCTCCTTTTCAAACGGCTGCCATTTCTCTGCATACAAACCGTGTGCATAGCCGCCTAATTTTTCTACAGCAATTGTATGCGCCTCTTTACTATGCACAACATAATTCCCCCTGCCATCATAGGCTAGGCGTTTACTTTTTAACATGAATGGATAGCCATATTCACTTGCAGCATAAAGCAAAGCACTTTCGTCTGGAATATCGCAAAACTCCCCCAAAGGCACACCGCACTCCCTGAAATATTCCTTTTGTGCAAATTTATCCTGGATGATGGCAATAGTTTTTGCAGACGGTTGCATATCAGCAGCGCCTTCATCTTCCAACATTGTGAGGACCTCTGCATTAACATGTTCAATTTCTACAGTTAATACATCGACTTTCGATGCAAAGTTCTGAACGTTGCCCGCATCTCGAAAATGTCCCTTCACTGCTTGTGCTGCCACTGCAGCAGGCGGGCGGTCAGAGGGGTCTAGCACCATTACTTTCACACCTAAGTTCGCAGCCGATAAAGCTAGCATGCGGCCAAGTTGGCCGCCACCTAATACACCTAAAACTTTAGCTCTAAGTGTTTGAGGCTCTTGGCTAAGATCAAGCTCCAGATTCACCTCGGCAGTGCCGGCCATAGCAGTACTGACCATCAGTGTTGCAATGAAAAATACCGCCTTCTTAACATTACTAACGCAGCTATCAACTATTTTATCCATAATACCAGTCCTTGGAAGTTATTAATAAGCTGGCGATTCTTCAACGACCCAGCAATTTTTTACAATATTTAACTTTGCGTTGACTTACTGTGATACAGTTGATTAAATTTCATCCCTTAAATAACCTGCATGGCAAACATTTTACCAAAGAGATCCGCCAATGATTATCCTAAGATGCTTCCTTATGCTCCTCCCCTTTTGCAATCCCTTATTTTCTGCACCCAAGATAGAGGTCCGTGTCGGGAGCGACTCAGATTTGCCTAAGATTCAAGAGGCGTTTTTTATTTTGGACC
>JASHWM010000171.1 GCA_030044075.1 Candidatus Rhabdochlamydia sp.
TGACCTATTGCAACAGCATTAGCGTTTCTGAGCATGCAGTGATGATGATGCTAAGCCTTATCCGCGATTACATGACACAGCATCAGATTGTCAAAGACGGCGGTTGGAATATTGCCGATGCGGTAAGGCAGTCTTATGACGTTGAAGGGATGAATGTAGGGGTTGTAGCAGCAGGACGTATCGGCCTTGCTGTATTAAGGCGCATGAAACCTTTCGATGTGAAGCTCCATTATTTTGATCGTTACCGGCTGCCAGACCAGATAGAGAAAGAACTTGGACTAACCTTCCATGACAATATCGAGTCGCTTGTTAAAGCATGTGATGTCATTTCGATCCATTGCCCTCTCCATAAGGAAACAGAGCACTTATTTAATGATCAGTTGATCGGAAAGATGAAAAGAGGCTCCTACATTGTGAATACGGCAAGGGCCGAGATATGCGAGAGGGATGCGGTTGTCAAAGCGCTTAAGAGCGGACATCTTGCCGGTTACGCAGGAGATGTTTGGTTTCCACAACCTGCCCCAAAAGACCATCCATGGAGAACAATGCCTCATGAAGCGATGACCCCTCATACTTCCGGTTCATCACTTTCGGCTCAGGCGCGCTATGCTGCTGGAACAAGAGAGATCCTTGAGTGCTGGTTTGCAGGCAAGCCAATCCGCAATGAGTACCTCATCGTGGACAAAGGCAAGCTAGCCGGAACGGGAGCTCACTCCTATAGCTAATAAGAAGCGAGGGCTATCCCGCCCTCGATTTTTTTTCTCTAGAAAGTTCTCTCCTTACTGTGCGTATAAGTTTTTAATTGAAGTGACATCTCAATCTCTCCACGCTATAAATGAAATCGCTTAATATTTTATTGATGCGAGGGAGGTCCAATGTTTTATAAAACCGCTTTTTTTGCTCTTGTTTGTTGTTCGCTTTTTGGTGTCGAACATGTTCATTTAAAGACCCCGGATTTGTCGCGCGAGAATGTGATAGGGACAAATGTTTGCGTCCGTCCTTACAGGAAAAATGGAGTGCGCATAGAAGCTGAGGCCTTGCAAGACAAATTGATCGTCCATAACTATGGTTATGGTGGTTCTGGTATTACACTATGTTTGGGTGGGGCAAGAGAAGTTTCAGATATCCTCCATACATGGGAGCTTTCTTCGAAAGTCGTTGCTATCTTGGGAGCTGGAGTTGCGGGATTGGCGACAGCTTACGATCTTTTAGAACAAGGATATGAAGTGCATATTTATGCGGATGGATGGAGCCCGAATCTTACCTCCAATGGCGGGGCTGGGATCTGGAGCCCTCTTTCTCTTCCTTATAATACTCCTGAATCCGTGAAAGAAATGCATCAAAGGATGCTGAAAAATTCTGAAGAACGCTACTTTCGCAGCGTAGGAGACAACCCTGAATTTGAAGGGATCCACTTGATCCATTCCTTCAGTTTTAAGTCAGGAAGCTCAGAAGAAGCGATTAAAACCAAACATAAAGGAGAAGAAGTCGTTGTTCATTTTGATAATGGGATCACTAAAACTGGCAGAAAGGTTATCGAATTGGGCATCGATGGGAAATTATTTGTTGAAGACCTCTATTCCAAGGTAAAAGCAAAAGGCGCTGTTTTGATCGATCGCCATTTTGAAAATCTAGAAGACATCCTTAGCCTGGAAGAACAGACGATCATCAATTGCACAAGCATCGGCTCACGCACACTCTTCAACGATGAAGAGTTTAATCCCGTACGAGGACAGATCGTCTATTTTAAGCCGCAAGAAGGGATGGACTATTTGCTGTATAATAATGTTCCAGATAGTACGACTTCCTGGGTTTCCATCTATCCTTGGAGAGACAGGATCATTCTTGGAGGTGTATATGAGGCGAAAGAAGAAAAATTAATCATTATCCCAGAAGTGATTGACCGTATCATCGAAAACGCCCAGAAGTGCCTATCTGGGGAGTTTGAGGTGAGTCAAAATCAAGGGGCTTTTTGCAATCCTTATTTTTCAAAACGCATAAGTGATCCCAACGGACAGTGAAATTGGGAATGTCGGCACCCGCGCCTCAAACTAGATTTTTAAGGTGACCTTAGTTCCAAAATAGGAACATAAAAAAATAGGCCGGCAAAGCTGCCGGCCTAGTGAGCATGTCAACTTGCATCAACCATTACATTTCTGGTAGCTCAAAGACGTTGACGAGCCTTTCTTCCTGTTGTAAACGAAGCTTCATATACAGAAGAGGGTTTCTCATGGCTAGTATCTGAAGAGCAGAAACCACAGCGCTTTGCGGCTCAATCACAGTCATCATCGATGTTGATGAGGGAGTGCGCATGGAAGAGCAGAGATCTGCATGGAATTTTTCCCATCCTGCAGGAGTCGTAATTACAGGAAGTGTCGTGCATGCCGAAAGAGTATTTCCGGCTCCATTGCTTTTCCCAAGACTGGCGATAATCACTGAGTCGGGGATCTCTTTGGCCACTTCTTGCAATAAGAGGTAGCTTCCAACAGGATTTTTCTGCATCGAGGAAGTGATCTGCATGATTTGCAAATAGTGATTGGAAAAGGGATAAAGAGATTCGAAAAAAGGTTCTACATTATCAGTCTCGGACGCTCTCCAGATGATGATCTGCTGTTTGGGTACATCGAAGTTAGCAGTAGCTGCGCTCACGTGTTTATAAAGAGAGCTGACCTGATCAAGCTTGCCGCCATCGCGATACACCTGCTTATCGATATATTGCTCGTTTTGGACGACCCTCCATGAGTCGTTATCGATCACATCGGCAAGAAGGAGATTTCCTGAGGTGTCAAACCCGAATTCTACTTTGTAATCCACAAGCCTTCCTCCTTCAAGCTGCCAGGCTTTTTCTAAAATCAGAAAGGTCTTCTTTGCGATCAGGGCAATCTCCTCAAACAGCCAGGGCTGGTCCTTCAGGGGATAGTCATGCAAGACCATGAACGGTTTTTGTCCATGGATGGGAACATGGGGCAGATATACTTCAGCATATCCATTGGAAAAGCGAAGGAAAGGATCGTCTTTTGGAATCGGGATGCCCTGCCACTGGCAATTATTTGTCTTTAAGAAAAATTCGACAACGAGCTTAGGGAACACTTGCCCTTTTTCCAGGTAGGGATTGCGCTTGAGATAAGAGCCGTGCGCCTCCCTTCTTACAACAACCTCGTAAGGGATCATTTCGCATAGGTCCCCAAGAAAGCTTGTTGCGTCGATCTGCTCTGTAAATGCCACAGGGATGCCGCATTTTTTAAGCAAACGGAACACATTACATGTTGTTGCAGTCGCAAGTTCAGCTTTTCCGTGGATGATATCATGTTTTGCGCCATCACCCGCTGTAATATCATCTTTGGCCTCGAAGATCGCCAAAGATGGATCATATGGATAAGATCGTACGATTTTTGTTTTTCCCTCAGCCAATATTTCCCCATGGGAAAGCGTGAAAGGGAAAAGTAAAACCGAAAAAAATAAGAAGTATTTTGCTCTTAATAAGTATTGCATTTTCATTACCACCTTCCTTATTGGGGATATAATATTTATTCCTTAAAATTAAGGTAGTATCAAGATGGAATTGGTTTTCTGCAAGAAAATAGAAAAAGATGATGGGGCGCAGTAAAGAAAGTTTACACTAAGTGGGAAAGGATCTTTTTTAAGTCAGACAAAGCAAGGGAAAGCCTATAGCGTGCAAGGCTCGTCCTGGGCTCAGAAACAACATACGACTCACTTAGGGTCTTATCAGTGGCAATGAAGTAAAGATCAGCAGCAAAGGAGTAAAACTGCAGCTCTTGCTCAGTCGGAAGAATTCCTGCTTGTTCATAACCTCGCTTGAAAGCTTCTTCTAGGATTTTTACCTCTTGGCCTGAAAAATATTCCCTGCAGCAGACTTTGCCCTCAGCGTCCAAATAATACTCTTTTTGGCGATACTTGATATCGGCAAAAAAGCTAAAAAAATCCTTCGCGGCAATCCCGATAGGGGCGCCCAGTGGGTCGATGCTGTCAAAGAGTTTTGGAGGATCGATCCACGTCACTGTATCTGTTGTCTCATCAAAAAATACATTGGGAAGTTTCGTGTCGCCATGAATGATGACGGTTGAAAGGCGGCTTGATTCAACTTCAGCAAGCATAGATTTATAAAGGGCTCGTATGCTCTCAGTATTGATCCCCTCTTGCGGGTATTTTTGAATCTTATCAACAGCTCTTTCCAAGTAACCTTCAAGGCGTCTTTTAAATGCATCAGGAAGTTGTGAAATCCTTCCAGTGGCATGCTGGTGCAATGTTGCAAGACTCACGCCGCTTGCCTTCATGGCCCTTATAAGTGTATTGAAGCCTGCAGTTCGCAGCATAGAATCTATAGGCTGGCTGCCCGATCTTTTGTAGCATTCATGGAAGGACTTTCCCGGAGCTGCACCTTCACAAAGGATAAAGTAGTGTGTTCCTTCACAGAAACATTTGCCAAGAGAGTGAATTTTAGGAGAGGAGAATCCTTGCAGGTGGGCGCTGTGCAGATACTGGAGGCTAAAAACTTCAGGGATAAAATTATCGGAGTTGTTTTTAAATATTTTAAGGATCAGGACAGGTTCATTTGTTAGGGAATCACTCACTTGATAGACCCTGTCTCCCGAAGAGCCAGGTTCATCAACTTCTTTGATATCAAAGTTAGAGGGATTTAGGCCAACTGTGCGATTCACAAAACCAATTAATGATCTTCTAAGGTCGCCTTCTGAGTAGTCGGATAGTGCTTCGTCAAGTTGTTGACAAGCTTCGTTCATAGGCAGCTGGTTTCTTTGGCATGAATGAACGATGTCTAAGGCTTTTTCCCGCTCTAATTTGTAAGGTTTTCTAGGAGGCGAAGGTTCATGAGATCTTTTTGAGGAAAGGTCGTTTAGCGTGATGCTAAATGCTAAATTCCCA
>JASHWM010000172.1 GCA_030044075.1 Candidatus Rhabdochlamydia sp.
CGAAGGCTCTGTTTTAGAAAACGAAAAAAGCGCAGCGCTCGTCCTTCGAAAAACCGAAGAGAACCTTTTGGAGCTGAAACAACTAAGCTGGAAAGTGTGTATATTCCGATTATCTGAAATTTACGGCGAAGGTCGAACTCTAAGGGAAAAGCTCGTGAAGATGCAAGGGAGGCCTTTTGCAGGAAATGGCAGCCGCGTAAGCAATATGGTCCATGTGGACGACATCGCAAAGGCCTGCTATTTTGCGTTGAGCCGTCATTTAGAAGGTATTTACAACTTAACGGACGATGAACATCCCAGCCAAAAAGAGCTTTTTGACGAGGTCTCTACAATGCACCACCTTCCAAAAGCAGAATGGAATGTATCAGCAACCCAAGTCCATGGGGGTTCGAAGATAGTATTAAATCAAAAGATCAAAGACGCAGGGTATCAGTTTCTACACCCAGGCAGGATCAAGTGATGGGCTGGAGGTCTTCGCTTTTTTCGCTGCGATAGAGCATTTCCCATGTCCTTCGGAATTGATCGCAGCTTTGCATAAGCTCGTCTTTATTTCCTTCAGCGACCTTTTCTCCATACTCAAGGTAAATGATCTTGTCTGCATGTTCGATCGTTGACAGACGGTGCGCAATGATAATCTGGGTAATCTTCCCATGAAGGTCGGAAATCGCCGTCTTAATCCTGTTCTCGCTGAGAGCGTCAAGGGATGAGGTGGCCTCATCAAGGACAAGGATCGGGGCATTTTTCACAAGCGCCCTTGCAATTGCAAGGCGCTGGAGCTGGCCTCCGGAGAGATTTTTTCCAGCCTCTGCCAAAACAGTGTCATATCCATTAGAAAGCTTGCAGATAAATTCATCGGCATAGGCCTTTCTTGCCGCATCTTCGACCTCTTGTCTGGTAAAGTTCTGGCCAAAGGCAATATTCTCTGCAACTGTGTCCAAGAACAGGAACGGCTTTTGCGGAACAAAGGCAATCATCTCGCGGAGCGACTTCTGCGTATAGGCGTTTAGGGGTTTTCCATCGACCAGGATCTCTCCCTGTTGGACCTCATAGAGCCTTGGCAGAAGCTGAACGATGGTCGACTTTCCAGCTCCCGTAGGACCTACAATAGCAAGTGTTTGCCCTTTTTCGATGGTAAAGCTGACATTTTTTAATACCCAGTCCCCTTGATAACGGAACCAGATATTTTTAAACTCGATCTGATCATTAAAGTCTTTGATGACTATCGCCCCATCAAGGTCCTCGATATGGGACTTCTGGTGAAGGACGTCAAACATTCTTTCGGCCGCAACGATCCCTCTTTGGATATTCCCGTTTTCATCAGCAAACTTCTTGACAGGTTCATAGACAAGCTGGAGAAGGCCGCAAAAGACGAGCAGCTGGGAAATCGACATCTTTAAAGTATAAAGGCCGAATATGACAACGCAAGCAAGGCACAGCGTCGTGATCGCATGCAAGATAGGCCTTGTAAGAAGTCCATATTTTGCTGTTTTAGCCTCAAGGACCGCCATGCGGTCATTTTGCTCTTTGTACTTCCTAAAAGAAAACATCTCCATTGCAAAGATCTTTACGGTCTGGATACCGGCAAGGAAGTCGATCAGGACCGAAGCAAATTTTTCCTGGTTGACCTGAAGCTGTCTGGAAACCTTTTTTACCCTTCGTGCAAGAACAATGATCGGCAAGACGATCAGGGGCACTCCAACAAAAATCACGAGGGACAGCTGCCAAGACAGATAGATGCACATCGCCAAGGTCGTCATCAATGTAAAAGGAGTTTGCAGGAAGTTGGTGATGCAGGAATTGATCGAAGAGGCGATCTGCCCGGCATCTCCTACCACACGGGAAGAAAGGCTCCCAATGTTATGTTCCTGATAAAAGCTCATCGGCAAAGACTGGATGTGCTCAAAATACTGCAGACGGAGGTCCCTGCTGATCCGGATCGCAAGGAGCTGGGTCGTGTACCTGCTGGCAAACAGCCAGATGGCCTTGAAGGCCGCAATCCCCAGCAAAAGAAGGACAAGGGACTTGATGTCGCTTGTAAAGCTCAGGTGCTCCTTGATAAATGCAAGGCCCCATTTCAAGGGGTTCTCTCCCCCTTTGTTCTCCAAGATCGTTGCGATCGCTGGCGTTTGGGCTTTGGCAGCTTCCGGAGCTTCTTTGGCGGGATTTTCAAAATATTCGCTCCCGATGTTGGACATAAGTCCCAGGGCAAACATTTCAGTCTGGTTTGCAATTGTCAATGCAAACAGAGTTAAAAATGTTGCGATCAAAAGAGAGAGGTGTTTTTTTGTGCGGAGGGCAGCTTTAAGGATTAACTTCATAATTTTCTTGGCCTGTTACCGAAGAAACGACATCTTCGCAAGCCAATCGTCCCATTTTTCGGAATTTTTGATATCGTCTTTCGATCAGCACTTCTGGGGGAAGTGCCTTTAAAGCATTCCACTGTTCTAGAATATAACTGCGGACGTCACGGTACATCGCTTGAGGATCGTGGTGGGCTCCACCGAGGGGTTCCTGGATAATATGGTCGATCACCTCAAAACCTAAGAGGTCTTCCGACTGCATTTTCAATGCGGCAGCTGCTGTCGCATTTTTTGACGTGTCCTTCCAAAGGATCGAGGCGCAGCCCTCTGGAGAGATCACCGAATAGTAGGAGTGCTCGAGCATCCCTATCACATCTCCAACGCCCATTCCGAGCGCTCCTCCGGAGCACCCTTCTCCGATCAAGACAACAATGATCGGGGTAGGAAGCCGCGCCATTTCTAATAAATTTTGAGCGATGGCCCATCCCTGCCCTCTTTCTTCGGCAGTAAGTCCCGGATAAGCACCAGGAGTGTCCAAAAGGTTGATAACTGGCAAGTTGAACTTCGCAGCAAGGCGCATGCAGCGCATGGCCTTGCGATACCCTTCCGGATGCGGCAT
>JASHWM010000173.1 GCA_030044075.1 Candidatus Rhabdochlamydia sp.
TGTCCTGATGACCCTTGGATCTCCTGTCTTTGTCAGAAAGACCTTAGACACGCCTGTTAACAAACCGGGGTCTTTGCAACAATATATCCCCGGAGCTCGTAACTTCCATGAAATTCCTGAAGCCGAGGGGGAAGAGATCAAAAAGAACATGCCTGAGAATGAGACTCACCGGATTGCGATCCTGGACCTTGGAATGGACAATACAGACCGCAACAGGGGAAACCTGCTCCTTACCATCGATTCTTTTGGCCAATATCACCTTCATCCTATTGACCATGGCTGCATTATTTCTAGAAGGTTCCTCGACGGCATGGCGCCAGTATGGCTTGACTTTGCAGGGGCTGACACTCCTTTTACTGGGGAAGAAAAAAAGCTGATCGAAGAGATCGATATCGAAAGCAAGATTAATGAGGTAAGAAAATATTTTCCCGATTTCGGTAGGGAGGAAGAGCTTACCCTCAGGATTTCCTATCTGGCATTAAAAGAAGGTGCTAAACAGGATCTATCCCCCCTTGAAATTGCACTGATGTACCAGAAGTTCCATAACTACCTCCCTAGCATCAATGAAGAGGTGTACCAGATTGCCCTAGGAGCGCCAACCACACAGGCTTTCATGACGTCTGCTGCAACGGCTATCAGAGAGCGTGTACAGATTATCAAAGATTATATGGATGGGGCGGAAGATAAAAAAGCGAGGGCCCAAGAGTTTAGGACAAACTACATCGAAATCAAGATCGGCCGGAATATTCAGGCAGCTGCGCAAAATCCTGGCAGTGATGACTATATTAGAAACTAGCCAAAGATCAAGCTTCTAAGGCTCTTTTTTTGAGGAGCTCGAAAGCCTGGATCTGCGCCACTTCGATATTGGGAAGGGCCTTGAGGATCTTGTTCCACAGGTCTTCGAAACAATCCCATCCTTTTTCCTGAATCCTCTCTAATAGGCGGTCCATATCATGGATCTGTCCTTTTAAAAGGGCTGCATCGATGGCCATGTCGCGCAGCTGCTGTGAGTTTATCACCTTTTGGACCTCCTCGTCAGAAGGTGCAAGGGCCCCTTCTCCCTTCCGGATCACTTCCCCCCGTGCGGATACAAGCATTGCCCTATGGCGCAAGCCAGGGATCTTTTTGGGACATTTGGCAAGGTCGTCTTGATGAGAGGTCAGAATTTCGTTCGAATCAGCTAGAGCCATCCAATAGTTTTCCCAGAAAAGGATGAAAAAGAAATGAATGGGCTTTGTGAATTGCTGGCCTATGTCGCCTTCATCAGAAACCTTGGCAGTGCGGATCTGGTTGCTGCAGAAAATAAGCTCCTTAGTCAAGAACTGTGAATCAAAAACGTCTCTTGCAGGGATCCTTCCGCCATTTTCTAGGTAGCCTGGATGATAGATGCGCAGGTTTCCATAATTCCCATCTAATGAAAGGGGCTCAACGGGACGGGGGCACTGGTTCTCCTGTTCACGTTTCGTCTCGGTACGGATATTTGCATGCTGCTCGACTTCAACTACAGCATTGCGCTTTGCGCTCGAATAAATTTCCTTGATCTGTTTTTCTGTGTCGGCGATGACTGCTTCGATTTCCTTTGAGAGGGCTGTGTTATCTTCAAGGGCGCCATCGTATTTGAAGCTTGCATAAGTTTCTCTTGCAAAAACTGTCAGTACGGTCCTTGTGGCTTGCAAGACCTGATGCTCCCCATAAGCTGCATAAGCTGTACTGGGCTGCATTTCCACAAGCCCTCCTACGTAACTTGCATACAGTGCGATCGTATCTTGCATCAGGGCGCTCTTGTCTTGAGCGTGGGCCTCTTCGATCTGTTTACGCGCGATCCTTGCGATCGGGTAGTGGATTTCTTGGAAGGCGTTGAGGATAATCCTTTTGCTCTCTTGTTCAAACTCATTGGCATCGGCCCAAGCGAAAAACTTCTTAAGGTCGAGGTCTGAAGAAAAGGACGTGTCTATTGTAGTAGCGAAGATCTTCTCTGCAAGCTTTCGATGGAAGATCCATACGATCGATTGGAGCTGGAAAAACCCTCGAAGCCGCAAGATGGCCTGGATGGCGTGAGAAGTTGTAAGTCCTTCCCATGGAAAGAAAAGGGCGACAGCATTAGGATGTTGTAAAATATTTGCCGACTCAGAGTGGGCAGGGTCAAAAATTGTCCCTAGATGCAGCGTATCCAAGTCCAGGTTATGTTTTTTTAATTCTTTGCGGATATCGCTTCCCTGGAGTTCAATACTTGAGCCGTCTTTTTTAAGAAGACAGATTTTTTCTTTGCGCTCTACGTTTGTCGATCTGTCTTCGCTGCAGTACAGCACTCCGTCGAGTCCAGGGTGATGTTTCATCCATTCGATCGCCAAGTCCTTGTTGGAACTTCCAGAGAAGAACCCTCTTGGATCAATGAGCACAGTAGCCTCTTCGAAGACTTCTCTATGGTGCGTCTTCATATACTCAAAATAGTTTGAGGAGCTATCGACAAAGATCTTTCGGCTGTTGATAGGTTCAAGAAGGCGCTCTTTCACCCTGTCCTCGAATCCAGGGTCGTCAAGGAAGTTCTCAGGGCGGATGCAGCGAGGATATGCATTTTTGGCTCGCGGTGTTGCCGAAAGGGATACTGAGCGTTGGAACCCGTTCACGAATTCTGTTGTAGAACAGGTAAGTTGCAGGGGAGGCGAACCGATCCCTTCAAAGCTGTAGTGGACAAGGAAATACTCGATAGCGTCAGGATGTTTTGAGAGGATTTTAAAAAGTTTTTCGACCATGCCCTTATCTGTCAAAACGACGTTCTCAAGGGTAAAGCCCTTGAAGGAAGATCCTTCCAGCCATTTCTTAAAGAGGAGGTTGGTCGGCGTATTTACCACCTGGAACCCTTTCCTTTGTTCGTCGGAGCTTTTCTTGATCATCTCACCTAAAAGTTCTTCGACATCTCTTAGAAAAAGTCCTCTGCCGTAGGTTCCCTTTATGGTCAGGGCGCCTGTTTTATAACGGTCGTCGTATTCTGCTGTCGAAGGGACCTTGTTATGGCAGGGCACATCATATTTCCTTTGAGGGTATAATGAGCGGCCATGGTCGGTTTCTGTGCGCATTTTTACAATTTCGGTGAGGAGGGTGATCAGGAAGTGGCTTGTCAGGGCAATACGGTCTGCTAGTTGCACTTCTTTGGGGTCTTTGCTGTTTCCCCATCTTATTAAAAGCTCAGGCTCTGGAGCTTTCTCATCAGTCCAGTAGGCGATAAAAGCGGTCTGTTCTTCTATTGGGATTTCAGGGAAAAGATGTAAATAGCCTTTTGCCAGATCTTCCTGGAGCATCGCCATTTCTTCAGAGGAGGGCGTTACTTCCAGGTTTGCGGTCAGATGGGCGACATCGGCAGCATCTCTTCCATCTGCGCATATCACCTTTGTTTCAGGATAAACACCAAGGAGCGGCTTCATCAGCGCTAAAAGATGGGCGCTTTCCTGTTTAGGGATCGCGGAGAAATCCCCAACGCCATAAATAGAGCGTGTGAGGGGATCCATATTCTGATGCGACTCATCGCATATGAGAAGGCACTTTTCTTTGAAGAAATTAAGAATGTACTGGGACCAGCGGATTTTTCCTGCCCTTTCTTTAGCCATCGTTAGATTAGTTTGGGCATTACTCCGAGCAGAGGCCGACCTCAGGTACGCCACGTCGCGGATATGGCAGATGGCGTCAAAGGTATAGCGGGTGAGGATGAGCGCTTTCCCTTCGCTTGCGTATTGCATGAGCTGGGAGTAGATGAATTCGAGGTCTTTTGCTGTGATCGTATTGATCATGTGCATCCCTACCTCGAGATAACACAGGTCATGGTCGACGGTGCGGAGGTTGTATCCTAGGTTCTCCTTGTCTATCGGATAGATCGCTTGCGTGACGCATACCACTGGCGTCAGCCCCCATTTTCTTGCTCCGACAGAAAGAAGGGGGATCATGTAATCTGTTTTTCCATCGCCTGCTGGAAGCTGGAAATGGCAATGTTCTTTGTTCTCAACACGCTCAGTGATCCATTGGTAGGTTGTCAGCTGGTTGGGCCTTGGGAATTTTCCTGCCATCAAATAGTACCAGGAAATTTCCGGGTATTTGAAATAGTCGTAAGGGATGTAAAGGCCCATTTTCCCTTCTTCCTGGAGCTTAAGGAGGACGCGGGTATGGTACCATTCCATGGCGGCCATGCAAAGGCTCTGCATCTCTTCTTGAGTGAGCATGGGCCTATGCTTGATCAGAAAGTCCATCTTCCTTTTGAGGACCACCTCTTTCATCAGTGTTTCTGGCAAGAGGCCAAAGGTATGAAGTTTTGGATTCTGAAGGCTCCTCAGCGCCCCTCTTTTTGGAAATGAAAGGGTCTGGGCGCTGTCTTTCTGCAGGATGAACGAAGTTTCAAGTTCCGCATCTCTTTCCAGTAGACCATCGCGTACTTTGAATGGGGTGTTGAAAAGGCGCCGCATCGAATCTTCAAGGTGATGAAGGTGCTCCTCTAAAGCCTCTTTTGACATATCTGTGAGTGTCTTAGGTTCCCTTTCCTCCAATTCGATCAAAGGGAATTGCTCTTTAGGAGATTTTACATGGATCTCCCTTGCAATTTGGAAGGTCTGTTTTCTTTTGAGATGCGCTGCAAAAGAAGGATACCGGTCAGGAGCAAGCTTGGGGATGTTGCGGACCCTTGCTTGAATTTTCGCCATCACGGGAAGGAAGTCTTCGATATTTTCCGGGGTGACTTTCTCAAGGGAATATTCATCCGACGAGAACAAATCAGAGAAATGACGCACCCAAAAGAGGATTTCAGCTAGGGCGGCATCGGTAGAAAGCTTGGAATCTGAATATATTTTAGCTTTCAAGCAGGTCTGAAGGGTATAATCAAAGGGATCAAAAGAGTGCGGATCGCACTTCCTGGCCCTTTCATACAGCTCGGGAAACCTTACAGCAGTGGCCAAGACCCTGACCTGGATCGGATAATCTGTCATTACGGCCTCTACTTTTTTATGAGGATAGAGGGTATTTCGGTGGAAAGACTGGTATTCATCGGTAATAGACCTGAACTCTACCTGGCAGATAGATCCCGGAGATGCAATGTCAGAATAAATAGGAGGACGGAGCGAGATCTCCTGCGGCGAGGGCAGAATGCTATTCTCTCTTTTGAACGAAAAGAGGACGTGGTAAAGTGTATCAAGGACAGGCTGCTCCTTTTTCCATTTTGCTTCCCATCCAAGTTCATGGTTTTTGTAGTTTTGTTCGTAAAAAGATCTGAAAGCAAGAAGGAGGATCTTCTTTTCCATATCGCTTAGTCGGAGGTTCTCTGGCATTTGGGAAAATCCGGAGTCGTTGAGAAGGTTGAGGTATGAGGCGAAATTGGCCATGCCCCATTGGTTGAAGTCATCGCGTATATGGCCCCCAGGGGCCTTGCCTTCCTCAAAATGTTTTTCTATGAGCAGGTTATGGTTCTTGACGGTCAGTAGATAGAATTTCAGGTTGAAGGCTATAGAACCGATGGAATGGTCTTCGATGCGGGTGATCTGATTGAACAGGCTCCATAACTCAAGAGGTCTGGAAAAGTTGATTTTTTTCAAATACCGATACGCTTTTTCGTAGTCGCGCTGCATTTTGAACAGTGTGACAAGGTATCCGTACATCTGATCGGCATCGGCCGAGTCGGAGCGCAAACATCTTTCAATAGGGTCGAAAGTAAAAGGATAGGAAGTGGATGAAAGTTCTTTTCCGACAGAAACTTCTCTGGAAAAATCTTCGTGGCTTTGATTTAAATGGCTTGAGGGGATAATGATCTTCCACTTATTTTCCGCCGGGTTGTACAAAATGAAAGCGCCCTCAAATTGGTTCATTTCGCCAAGGATCTGGTCATAGCTTTCGCAAAGGGGGCCCCATGCAGGCGTGCTTTGGAAGGCGCCATCTTCTCTTGTGCTTCCAAAAGCCAGGTCTTCATGGCGAGAAATCAGGTAGTATCCCTGATGGTTTATTGAGGCGAGCCCTTTGTCATCGCGAGCAAACTGCAAGCCGATCCGGTAAAAATTAAGCTCATGGATTTCGCCGGTCTTTTCGTGCATAAAGCAAAGGATTAGATCGGGGTAGACATACCTTGCGGTGTACCGGAAAAGGGGCATACGGGGATCGAGGGCTTTTAAATTGGCAAGGACTAAGGGGAGACGGGCCCCATTCTCATCCAGACGGGTATAGACCACACCTCCCTCTTTTTTTTCCATACGGAGGTAAGGACGCTTCATCTTTTGATCGTACGTCGTAATGACCCCGTTTTGCTCTTTATAGTGGATGAAAGGAAGGTGCATGTACCAGTTAAGGAAGTTTTGGTCCACTTTATCGATTTCTGGTACATCAAATATTTGGATTGCGCATTCCTCTTCTTTTCCTGATGTGCCTGTAATGACCTCTGACCATGTGTCCGTGCCTATTCGATAGCGGAACTTGCCGTCGGGTGAAACTTTATTTCCGTTTTCATCTCTCCAAAATAAGGACCCATATTTCTTCATCAACTGTGACCTTGGGTCCTGCTTATCTTCTAAGAAAATGGATCTCTCTTCAGAAAGGACCCCATGATATTTCATGTGGGCGATCGTTCCTGAAAAAAAGTTGATCTGGAGGTCCCCGCGTGAATAGATCGGGAAAGTTCCATTCCAGCCGCCTGAAGGGAGATTGTCGTAAATTCCCGATGCATGAAGGTTCAAAGAAAGGATCGCATCGCAAATCTCATCTCGCTTTAGCTGGTCCTCAAGGTCCTTTTGATAACGATAGGCCATGGAGCGGAGGAACCTTGGAAGATTCCGATGGAGCCATGGCGCCTCTGAACAGTCGGTGTGATAGACTTGTGTTTCAAAGAGCCCTGCGAAAAGTTTGCCAGGTTCGCTGTCCTCTTGGGCCATTCCAAGGAGGATCTGGTGCAGCTTTAAACTGTCCCTGTCCTTGTCGTTTAACGGGCCTTCAAGAAGAGTTTCTATTGTTTTTTGATAAAATGCCAAAGCGGCGTTTCGCTTTTGCGTCGGCGGAGTATAAGTCTCAAAACAAATCCCTGCTCTCAGCACAAAAAGGATTCCCTGGATCTGGTAGTGGTTATTAT
>JASHWM010000174.1 GCA_030044075.1 Candidatus Rhabdochlamydia sp.
CAACGACAGTCCCTGAAACCTCCTTCAACCTCTCCTGCAAAAACACCTGCGACGGGTTCGGGATTTGCAGAAGACCTCCCTGCTCCATTTGGAAAAGAGCGATATCGTCCGTTGGGCCAAAGCGGTTCTTTACGCTTCGTAGCAGCCGGTAGCCATGCTGTTTGTCCCCTTCAAAATCAAGGACTGTATCGACAATATGCTCAAGGACCCTCGGTCCTGCGATCTCTCCGCTTTTTGTGACATGTCCGATCAAGAACGTAGAGATGCCCATCCCTTTTGCAAGGTGCATGCATTCTGTTGCAATCTCCCTCACTTGCGCGACAGACCCTGGCGATGAAGGGATCTCGCTTTTGTACAAGATCTGTATCGAGTCGATAATTAATACGTCTGGCTTGAGCTGGTCGATGTGGAGCTTGATATGGGAAAAGAGTGTTTCGCTTAAGAGATACAGCCGGTCGCTTTGCACGTTCAACCGTTTTGCGCGCAAAGACGTCTGCTCGGCCGATTCTTCCCCGCAGACATACAGGACAACAAGCCCCTGGTTTGCAAGCGACTCCGAGATTTGGAGAAGGAGCGTCGACTTTCCGATGCCGGGATCGCCCCCGATCAAAGTAAGGGAGCCAGAGACAATGCCGCCGCCGAGCAAACGGTCGAACTCCGAAATTTTCGTCTCTACCCTTCTGAACTCCCCCGTCGTGATCTCTTTTATGGTGACAGGCTTTGTATGTGTTTCTGTGCGGCTTAAAAACCTCTTGTCCTTCTCCTGGATGTCGAGCTCCTGCTCAAACGTGTTCCACTGATTGCACACATTGCAACTTCCCGACCATTTCATTTGAGTGTGCCCGCATTCTTTGCAGGACCATAAGATCTTTTGTTTGCTCATATCCTCTCTTCATACCGCTTTAAATACTTTTCCCATAATTCTGGGTACTCTTTTTTGATCGCCAGGTCCATTTTTTCACGAAAGGCCAAAGGCTTCTTCTTCGAATGAAAAAACATATCATTCCCTTTGGATACTGAAGCAGTATACAGGCTTAGGCTGGTCTGTCTATGATATTCATAATCTTGCATAAAGCCATCAAGGTAACGGTCATTTTCTCCTAAAAAGTTTAGGAGGGCTGTAAGAGTTGCCCTGGGATTTTGGATGAGGTCCTCATAATACATAAGGAATCTATCTTCTTCTCTCCAAGAATCGAAAATTTCAAGATTTGTGAAGAAATAATCGGCTTTTGTCAATAGATTGCTCACCGTAAGATCATATCCAAAGTAGCGAAGAAAACATTCTTTTGGGTTTCGGATAAGCAAGATCAGCTTCGTTCCAATACTGTCTCTAGGATTTACATTTGGATATTTATTCTTTAGCCGATGGCATTTGATGATGATGGGCTTTGTAAAATCTACACCGAGGTCGACTTTCACACCGATGGCATGCCTAAGGTGCGTTGATGCATATTTAATGGGAAAATAATTCTTTGCAATCTCATCATCCCACATACGAAATGAGGGTCTTTTTGTCAGGTATTCAAGACAATACCGGGTCCATGAGTTCCCGCTGTGATCAAAGGAAACTAAAAAAACGGCGCCATTATATGTGCCATTTGAAGGATCGACATTGTAGTATACAGGCGGATCCCCGACGCAATATTGGGCAATCACCATCCACAAAAAAATAAAAGCCGTCCTCATCACTGCTCCTCTGTTTTTTGCAGGTCCAGTCTCCTTAACGCATCTTCAGCCGCTGCCTGCTCGGCCTCCTTCTTGGAGCTTCCAATTCCCTCGCCGACTACAGCATCGCCAATGTATGCTGTAACCTGGAACACCTTACTATGTTCTGGCCCGGATTCTTTGGTGACCTTATAAACAGGAGGCTTTTGATATTTTTTTTGAGAAAAATCTTGAAGCTCGGCCTTATAGTTCCTTATGGGGTTTTCAAGGATTTTTTCTAAACTCTCCGTAAACCTCTCAAAGAAAAAATTCTTGGTCGTTTCAAATGAGCTGTCTAGGTAGATGGCTCCTATGACCGCTTCAAAAAGATCTGCGAAAATGCTCTCCCTTCCCCTTTTTTCATTCAGCTTTTCTCCTCTTCCAAGGAGCATATAACTCCCAATTTCGAGCTGGCCTAGCAGGTTCGCACAATTAGAGGCCTCAACGATATAGGAGCGGTAATGGGAGAGCTGTCCTTCCGTTTCTTTAGGCAATTTTTGATAGAGGTATTCAGCGATGAGCATTCCCAGTATGGAGTCCCCTAAAAATTCCAGACGCTCATTATGCTCTTCTATAAGGTCGCGGTGTTCGTTGAAAAAAGAGCGATGGACGAAGGCCTGGACAAGTAAATTTTTATTTTTAAAGTGATATCCAAGTCTTGATTCAATCTCATCGATCTTTGAAAGTAGTTGATCTATGGGATTCATGCGGTTATACTTTTGCAATCCTTCTAACAATGAAATTTTTATGGCTAAGATTAACTCTTATTTCTTCGATCTCAAAAGCGAGTATCTGTTTCCGATTATTGAAAGAAAACTATTTCAGTTAAAGGAAAAATTCCCCGACGCAGAAATTATCAACCTTGGAATCGGCGATGTTGCCCTTCCTTTGAGCCGGCATGTTGCACATGCGATCTCGTCTGCCACGATGGAAATGACAACGGCGCATGGGATGAAGGGATATGGCCCTGCGGAAGGCTATGATTTCTTGCGAAGTGCGATCGCAAAGTCTGAGTACGCAAGCCTTGGGATAGAGCCGGATGAAATTTTCATTTCCGATGGCATCAATAGCGACTGCGTCAACCTCCTTGATTTGACAGAGCCAGAAAGTGTGATAGGCATACCCGATCTCGCCTACCCTGCCTATCTGCAGGCAAGCCGCCTTGCAGGAAGAAAAGTGGTCCTGCTCCCCTGCCTGGAAAAAAATGGATTTATGCCTGTTCCTCCAGACGAGCATTGTGATTTTGTTTATCTTTGCTCTCCGGGAAATCCGACAGGTGTCGCCTTCTCTTTTGAAGAGCTGCAGAAATGGGTCGACTATGCAAAAAAAAGTAAGAGCATCCTGATCTACGATAATGCCTACAGCGCTTTTATTGAATCCAAGGATAAGCCCTTTTCGATCTTTGCGATCGAGGGCGCAAAAGACGTTGCTATTGAGCTCCGCAGTTTTTCCAAGTCGGCAGGTTTTACAGGCCTTCGCTGCGCCTATGCCGTCATCTCCAAGAAACTTGAAGGCGAATGCAGCGGCAAAGCCCTTAGCGTCCATGCCTTTTGGAAAAAAAGGCAGAACATCAAATTCAAT
>JASHWM010000175.1 GCA_030044075.1 Candidatus Rhabdochlamydia sp.
GGAATTACATTAGATATCGAGGCTTTGAACGGACATATTGGCGTTATTTTTGCTGATGCTGATGCTGTTGCCGTAACAAAGGCCCTGACTGGCTTTACTAAAGAAAACGAAGAGCAGTTTAAAATCCTGCTCGGACATTTTGAAGGGAAAGTCTGCAATGCAAAAGACGTCGAGCAAATATCTAAACTGCCAGATAAAAATCAGATGCGCTCTGAGTTCTTGGGACTCCTCGAAGCTCCACTTGCTCAAACGCTCGCTACTATGGAAGCGCTATTGACAAGTATTCCATACTGCTTAGAAAACCAAAGCCAGAAAAATTCTTAAAACTATCCAATTAATGAGGTATTAACGTGAGTAAACAACTAGAAGAACTCGTAGAAAACTTAAGTCAATTAACTGTCCTCGACATGGCAAAACTAAAAGCTATGCTCGAAGAGAAATGGGGCGTTAAAGCTGCTGCTGCAGCTCCAATGATGATGGCTGCTGCTCCAGCGGCTGGTGGTGGTGCTGCTCCTGCTGCTGCAGAAGAGTCTACTGAATTTAAAGTGACTCTGGAAGAAGTTCCTGCAGACAAGAAGATCGGCGTCATTAAAGTGATCCGTGAGATCACAGGTCTTGGACTCAAAGAAGCTAAAGACCTCGTGGAAGCTGCTCCAAAAGTTTTGAAAGAGACAGCTCCAAAGGCCGAAGCTGAAGAGATCGTTAAAAAGATCGCAGAAGCTGGCGGTAAAGCCACACTGAAAGGCCTGTAATATTAAAATTGCAGTTAGAATGCATCGAGCAGAAGGCTAGAAATTTGCCCTTCTGCTCTTTACTTTTACATGGACAGGTCATTTGTTAATGACTTGTATACGTGCGTTTTTAGTGTGTTGATAGGACATTTCCTATCCAAAGTACCTCGTTTTAGTCAAAGTCATATTAGGAGCCATTTCGATGCTTAAAAGACCGCCTCGTCGGGTGAGTTTTCGGGAGAAAGAGGAGATCATCGATCTTCCTAATCTCATCGAAGTTCAAATAAAATCTTATTTCCAGTTTTTGCAAGCACATAAATTGCCTCATGAAAGAGAGAACATTGGGCTGCAAGAGGTCTTTACAGAAGTATTCCCTATCAAATCCTACGATGAAAAGACGATATTGGAATATCTTTCTTATAGCCTTGGGGTCCCTAAATATACTCCTGAAGAGTGTATTCGCAGAGGGATCACGTACAATGTCACTTTGAAGGTCAAATTTCGCTTAACAGATGAAACTGGAATAAAAGAAGAAGAAGTTTACATGGGTACCCTCCCGATTATGACCGATAAGGGGACCTTTATTATCAATGGTGCAGAACGTGTGATCGTATCGCAGCTCCACCGCTCTCCCGGGATTGCTTTCGAACAAGAAAAGCATCCAAAAGGGGTCATGATCTACTCTTTCCGTATTATCCCTTACCGTGGAAGCTGGCTGGAAGGTGCTTTTGACAGCAACGACCTGATCTATATCTATATCGACCGAAAAAAACGACGACGAAAAATTCTTGCGACCTCGTTCATCCGCGCCCTCGGATATTCATCTGATGCTGATATTATTGAAGAGTTTTTCAGCACCTGCAAGGTCAAGATCAAGTCGGACAAAGATTTTACGAAGCTTGCTGGAAAAATATTGGCCGAAGATGTTGTGGAAGAAGAAAGTGGCGTAGTGTTCGGTAAAGCTGGAGAAAAGCTTACAACAGCTATGCTCAAAAGGATCCTTGATGCAGGCATTGGCGTGCTCCGTATCGCAGAAGATGCTGACGAGACAAGCCCTGTCATAAAAATGCTTTCAAAAGATCCGACAGATTCGTATGAGTCTGCCCTTAAAGATTTTTACCGTAAAATTAGACCAGGCGAACCTGCTACGCTTTCAAACGCAAGATCTGCGATCATGCGCCTTTTCTTCGACCCGAAACGCTATAATTTAGGCAAGGTCGGAAGATATAAGATCAACAGCAAGTTCGGACTGGAAACTTCTGATGAGGAGCTTGCTAACGTCATCCTTAAAAAGGAAGATGTGATCAACGCTCTCAAGTACCTGATCAAATTGAAAAAAGGTGAAGAAGGTGCTTTTGTCGATGATATCGACCACCTTGGCAACAGGCGAGTACGCTCTGTTGGCGAACTGATCCAAAACCAGTGCCGCATTGGCCTTGCCCGCATGGAGAAGATTATCAAGGAAAGGATCAACCTCTTTGACTTTTCCTCAGATACGCTCACTCCAGGTAAAGTGGTATCGGCGAAAGGACTTGTCGGCGTTCTCAAAGACTTCTTTGGAAGGTCGCAGCTTTCACAGTTTATGGACCAGACCAACCCTGTGGCTGAATTGACGCACAAAAGACGTCTTTCTTCCTTAGGGCCTGGCGGTCTGAACCGTGAACGTGCAGGTTTTGAGGTCCGCGACGTGCATCCTAGCCACTATGGAAGGGTGTGCCCGATCGAAACACCTGAAGGTCCGAACATTGGATTGATCACCTCCCTCTCCTGCTTTGCCAAGATCAACGAATTTGGATTTATTGAAACTCCGTACCGCATGGTGCGCGATGGCGTCGTCACTGACGAGATCGAGTACATGACAGCAGACCAGGAAGAGAACTGCGTGATCGCGCAGGCTTCTGCTCCGCTTGATGAATACAACATGTTTGCAGAGTCGCTTTGCTGGGCAAGATTGAAAGGGGAATCGATGAAGATCGAGACCACCAAGGTCACCCATATGGACGTCTCTTCCAAGCAGCTTGTTTCGATTGTCACAGGCCTTATCCCGTTCCTTGAGCACGATGACGCTAACCGCGCCCTCATGGGATCTAACATGCAGCGCCAGGCTGTACCGCTATTAAAGACCCAGGCGCCTTATGTAGGAACCGGCCTTGAGGCAAGGGCAGCTCGCGACTCAGGTGCTGTCATTGTTGCTGAAGAGGATGGAACTGTCGAGTTTGTAGATGGGTTCAAGATCGTTATTGCCGCTAAAGACAACCCGCTTCAGAAAAGAACGTATTTTCTCAAGAAGTTCCTACGGTCAAACCATGGAACATGCATCAACCAGACACCGCTTTGCAGTGTTGGAGATGTTATCCGCGCGGGCGATGTGATCGCTGACGGGCCTGCCATCGACAAAGGCGAGGTCGCTCTTGGAAAGAACGCGCTTGTAGCCTTTATGCCTTGGTGCGGATACAATTACGAGGATGCGATCCTTATTTCAGAAAAACTTCTGAGAGAAGACTACTATACCTCGATCTACCTCGAAGAATTCGAACTGACAGCCAGAGATACCAAACTTGGAAAGGAAGAGATCACAAGAGATATTCCAAATGTCTCCGAAGAGGCGCTTTCCAATTTGGGGGAAGACGGTATCATCCGTATCGGCGCAGAAGTCAAGCCGGGCGATATCCTTGTAGGAAAGATCACACCGAAGTCAGAGACTGAGCTTGCTCCTGAAGAAAGGCTTTTAAGAGCGATCTTTGGTGAGAAAGCAGCAGATGTCAAAGATGCATCGCTGACTGTTCCTCCAGGAACCGAAGGTGTTGTGATGGATGTTAAGGTGTTCTCAAGACGCGACAGACTTTCCAAGACTGATGATGAACTTGTAGAAGAAGCTTCCCGCATTAAAGATATCCACCAGGAATTCAAGGCCAAAGAGACAGAACTGTCTTTGGAACTCCATGAAAAGCTAGGTGCGCTCTTGATCGGCGAGGCCTGCCCAGGACCGATCATGCATCGCAAGACAGGCGATGTCCTCATCGGTGAAGGAGAAGTGTTCACACAGGATATGCTCGAAGTTCTCGAAATGGAAAAAGCGGAAGACCTCCTCCTACCAGAAAATGAGATGTTCGATGCGATCCGCAAGATCTTGCTCGACCATGAAAAAGGGATGCAAATCCTCCATACGCAGCACAAGACAGAGGTCGAGTTTACCCGCAAAGGGGACACCGAGCTCGAACCAGGCGTGATCCGCCAGGTAAAAGTGTACATTGCGTCAAAACGTAAACTGCAGGTCGGTGACAAGATGGCGGGACGGCATGGTAACAAAGGTGTCGTTTCCAAAATTGTCCCGGAAGCAGACATGCCGTATTTGAACAATGGCGATTCCATTGAGATCATCCTCAACCCGCTTGGGGTGCCTTCCCGTATGAACATGGGACAGCTCCTTGAGACCCATTTGGGTTATGCTGCTAAAAAGGCCGGCATCTACGTCAAGAGCCCTGTCTTCGAAGGTTTCCCAGAATCTCGCATCTGGGAGATGATGAAAGACCTCGGATTGCCGGGAGACGGCAAGATGTACCTCTATGATGGACGCACGGGCGAGAGGTTTGATAACAGGGTCGTAGTGGGCTATATCTACATGCTCAAGCTGAGCCACCTCGTAGCAGACAAGATCCACGCTAGATCGATCGGTCCTTATTCCCTCGTCACCCAGCAGCCTCTTGGCGGTAAGGCCCAGATGGGAGGCCAGCGTTTCGGGGAGATGGAAGTGTGGGCGCTCGAAGCTTATGGCGCAGCGCACCTGCTCCAGGAAATGCTGACTGTGAAGTCGGACGATGTTGCCGGACGTACACGCATTTACGAGTCGATCGTAAAAGGCGATAATGTATTGAATGCAGGTACGCCTGAATCTTTTAACGTTCTTGTAAAAGAAATGCAAGGCCTCTGTTTGGACGTTCGCACAGAACGCTCAGAGCAATAACAAGTTTTAAGGGAGAAATTCATGTCCGAAGAAAATTTTCGTGAGTCCCAATTTGACAAGTTCACCATTAAGATCGCATCTGATGATGTGATCCGCAATGAGTGGTCTAGAGGCGAAATCAAGAAGCCGGAAACGATCAACTACCGAACATTCAAACCTGAAAAAGGCGGTCTTTTCTGCGAGAAAATTTTTGGCCCTACAAAAGATTGGGAATGCGCTTGTGGAAAATATAAAAAGATCAAGCACAAAGGGATTGTGTGCGACCGTTGCGGTGTCGAAGTAACGTTTTCCAAGGTCAGAAGAGAGCGCATGGCGCATATCGACCTCGCCGTCCCTGTCGTCCACATCTGGTTTTTCAAGAGCATGCCATCCCGTATTGGAAATATCCTTGGTATGACGGCAGCCGATCTTGAAAGGGTGATCTATTACGAAGAATACGTTGTGATCGACCCAGGCCGTACAACGCTTGAGAAAAAGCAGCTATTAAATGACAACGAGTACAGAGAGTCCCAAGAAAAGTGGGGATCTGATTCGTTTGTCGCGAAAATGGGCGCCGAAGCGATCAGAGAGCTCCTTGAAAAAGAGGACCTTTCTTCGCTTGTCGTCGAACTGAAGGAAAGACTTCGCAAGACAAAGTCCATGCAGGCCAGGATGAAGATTGCAAAGCGCCTCAAAATTGTTGAGAGCTTTACTTCTTCTCCAAACAAGCCGGACTGGATGGTGATGTCTTGCATCCCTGTCATCCCTCCGGATCTTCGTCCCCTCGTTCCTCTTGATGGTGGAAGGTTTGCAACATCCGACCTCAATGACCTATATCGAAGGGTCATCAACAGGAACAATCGTCTAAAGTCTATTTTGCGCCTAAAAACACCTGATGTCATTGTGCGCAATGAAAAAAGGATGCTGCAAGAAGCTGTCGACGCCCTCTTTGACAATGGCCGCCATGGCCATCCTGTGATGGGCGCTGGCAACCGTCCCCTTAAAGCGCTTTCTGAGATGCTTAAAGGAAAGCAGGGACGTTTTAGACAGAACCTCCTTGGAAAAAGGGTAGACTACTCTGGCCGTTCGGTGATTATCGTCGGCCCTGAGCTGAAGTTCAATCAGTGCGGTCTTCCCAAGCAGATGGCGCTCGAGCTTTTTGAGCCGTTCATTGTGAAGAGACTGAAAGACCTCGGCCATGTGTACACGATCCGATCAGCTAAAAAGATGATCCAGAAGCAAGAACCGATCGTATGGGATGTCCTTGATGAGATTATTAAGGGACACCCTGTCCTCCTCAACCGTGCTCCTACGCTCCACCGTTTAGGGATCCAGGCGTTCGAACCGGTCTTGATAGAAGGAAAGGCGATCCGTATCCATCCGCTCGTCTGTACTGCGTTCAACGCGGACTTCGACGGCGACCAGATGGCGGTGCACGTCCCTCTTTCTTATGAAGCGCAGCTAGAAGCAAAAGTCCTGATGATGGCCCCAGACAACATCTTCCTGCCATCTTCTGGTAAACCTGTCGCGGTGCCTTCACAGGATATGATCTTGGGACTGTATTATCTGATGCACGACCCTACCTACGACCCGGAAAAGCATGGAAGAAAGCTCAAGCTTTTCGGAAGCAAAGAAGAAGTTCTCCTCGCGATGAGCGCCGGCGGAAGCCACAACTGGTTTGAGAAGCCGCTCAAAGAGGGAGAGAGAAGGGACGAACTTGGCAGAGGCCTCCATATCCATGAGAGGATCAAGCTCAGGCTCGAAAGCGGTATCATTGAAACAACCCCTGGACGGGTGATTTTCAATACCATCGTTCCAAAAGAACTTGGCTTCCAGAACTACACTCTTCGCAAAAAGAAGATGAGCGAGCTTGTACTGGAAACTTATAAGAAAGTGGGCCTGGAAGCAACAGTTCGCTTCCTGGACAGCCTGAAAAATATCGGTTTTGCCGAAGCGACAAAAGCAGCGCTCTCCATGGGCGTGTGCGATGTCCGTGTTCCTTCCGATAAGGCCAAGGTGATCGAAGATGCCCAGGCGCGTATCGAGGTTGTCAAAAAGCAGTACGAAGATGGTATCATCACGGAAGGTGAAAGACATTCCAAAGTGATCAGCATCTGGACCGCTGTTTCTGAAGCGCTCTCTGAAGAGCTCTTCAAAATGATCAGCGAACAGCGCCAAGAAGAGCTGAACCCGCTGTATCTGATGATCGACTCTGGTGCACGCGGTAACAAGTCGCAGCTCAAACAGCTTGGAGCGCTCCGCGGTCTGATGGCGAAACCATCTGGGGAGATTCTTGAATCTCCGATCACTGCGAACTTCCGAGAGGGGTTAAGCGTTCTTGAGTACTTTATTTCTTCCCACGGTGCTCGTAAAGGTCTTGCGGATACGGCCCTTAAAACAGCTGACTCCGGATACCTCACAAGAAGGCTCGTTGACGTTGCACAGGATGTCCTTGTCACAGAGGACGACTGCGGTACGCTCAATGGAATTGAAGTCGCGGCGATCAAGCAGGGTCAGGAAGAACTCCTCCCGATCAAAGACCGTATCTTTGGAAGAACTGTTTGTGATGACATCTACCTTCCCGGCGACCGCTCGAAAGTCCTTGCAAAGGCTGGCACAGTTCTAACACTTCTGCAAGCTGAAGCGATCGATGATGCTGGTATCGAGTCCGTGAAGATCCGTTCTGCACTCACATGTGAAACAAGAAGGGGCGTCTGCGCAAAATGCTACGGCCTCAACTTGGCCAACGGCAGAATGGTCGGACTTGGAGAAGCTGTCGGTATTATTGCTGCGCAATCGATCGGTGAACCTGGTACACAGCTCACCATGCGTACGTTCCACCTTGGCGGTATCGCATCAGCGTCCGTGAGCCCGGTCCTTGTCTCAGAGCACGACGGAGTCCTCGTCTACATGGACGTCAGAAGCGTCCAGAACGAAGAGGGTGCATGGATCGTGCTGAACAAGAACGGACTGCTCCACATCGTCCGCGACGAAGGCCGCAGCTTGGAAGAATGCAAAAAGCTTCTCAGCACAAAGTCTATCGAGCCGCTCCAAACGTTCACTCTCGAGCTTGGAACAAAGCTCGTGATGAAAGATGGCGAAAAAGTGAAGAAGAAAGCGAAGATTGGAAGCTGGGAACAGCACAACATTCCAATTATTTGCGAGCGCCCAGGTTATGTGAAGTACGAGGACCTCGTAGAAGGGATCTCGACACAGCGCGACGTCAACAAGCAGACAGGACAGTCTGAACTTGTCGTCAAGCAGCACAGGGGAGAGCTCCATCCACAGATCGTCATCTATGCTGACCAAGGATACACAGAACTTGTGGGAACTTATGCGATCCCATCAGGCGCTTTCATCTCTGTCCGCGAAGGACAGTATGTACAAGCGGGGATGCTGCTCGCAAGGCTGCCGCGCGGTGCGATCAAAACAAAGGATATTACCGGCGGTCTTCCACGTGTTGCCGAGCTTGTGGAGGCAAGGCGTCCAAAAGATGCTGCCGAGATCGCAAAGCTCGATGGCGTGGTCGATTTCCACGGCGTCCAGAAGAACAAGCGTATCGTTGTTGTGCGCGACGAAGCTTCCGGCATGGAAGAAGAGCATCTCATCCCGCTGACAAAGCACTTGATCGTCCAGCGCGGCGACAACGTTGTCAAAGGACAGCAGCTCACCGACGGTCTCGTTGTTCCACATGAGATTTTAGAGATCTGCGGTGTCCGCGAGCTCCAGAAGTACCTTGTGAACCAGGTGCAGGAAGTCTATCGTCTCCAAGGGGTGGACATCAATGACAAGCACATTGAAATTATTGTCCGTCAGATGCTCCAGAAAGTGCGTGTGACCGATCCGGGCGATACAACGTTCCTCTTTGGTGAAGATGTCGATAAGAAACTTTTCCACCAGATGAACAGAAAAGTCATCGAAGAAGGCGGAAAACCTGCCCAGGCAGCTCCGGTGCTCCTTGGAATTACCAAGGCATCCCTTGGTACCGAGTCGTTTGTATCGGCAGCGTCGTTCCAGGAAACTACCAGGGTCCTGACCGATGCGGCAAGTGAAGGAAAGACCGACTATCTGCTTGATTTCAAGGCCAACCTCATCATGGGACACATGATCCCAGGAGGAACCGGGTTCTTCGAGTTCAGCCATCGTCTTTCGACCTATGTCGATAAGGAACAGGAAGAAGAAATTAACTTCGTGTTCTAATTTTTTCATGGAAGGCAGCGTGAGGGGAACCTTCATGCTGCCTTTTTCTTTTCTCTCTTTTTTTACATTTCTTTTGATTCCAGAACTGTTTGATCGTCTCTATACAATCTAATTGATGTATTAACTTTTTTGTATTAAGGATAATTAATAATATAATCAATTGTCTGAGGAGCTATGGGACCAGGACCTATCCACGAAAAGCCGCCAGGTATGTTTTCCAATTTTGCAAAGGGAGTGGTCCATCTTTTTAGTAAATTGATGGAGCGTGCCCGCAGTGTTTGGAACAAAGTTTTTCATGGGAGCCCTACCCAAGAGGAATTGAATGAAAAAATACAAAAACTTCATGCGAGCGTCATTTCTTTGGACAATGAAGTGAGGGAGATAGTAGGAGAATTAAATAAGGATAATAGTGAGGAATCGCTTTCATTGGACCAGAGTTTTGAGGGTGGAGGGTCTTTAAGCGATCTAGAACAAGTTGAACCTTCTTTGGAACTTGATAAAGGGGATCAAAAAGCTTTAGACCAAAGAGTCTCTCAAGCAAGAGAAGGACTACTTGCTTCCAGGGTGATGCTCCTTGTTTTAAGAAATGAGGCGCAAGGTGAAGCAGCCCAGAAAATAGATGATGAATTGGCTAAGATCAAAGCCAATCTAGAATCGTTACATTCTGCGACCGTTTTAATGTCGAGCTATGGACAGTATCAAGGCACTCTCCTCATGCTTCAAGAAGCGTTTTCTTTCAGAGGCGGCGCTTTGAACGGTCTAAAGGGTGATGATTTTGAAAAGATCAATGCAGGGTTAAAAAATAATAGGCTTTCAACCCTTAAAAATTATCAAAGAGAGCTGGCCTTCTTATATTCTCATCAAAGGGAATTGCAACAATTGGAGCAAGGTTGGAAAGATGGGACCCTTACGACGAAAAATTCCGGTCTTAGTGAAGATAAAATCAAGTGGATCCGTGAATTTGTAGAAAGCGCCAATCAAATTTCACCAAGCATCCTTCAAAAG
>JASHWM010000176.1 GCA_030044075.1 Candidatus Rhabdochlamydia sp.
CCCCTTGATCTTGCCCGAATACATCGGAGACCTGGAAAGGTTCTCTAAGACGATCTCTTTGGTATGTTCATTGGTATAAGTGATATGGCAGGGGACCTGGGGCATCTTGGGGACGTCTTCTTCATCGTATGAAAAGACCACTCCCTCATCGCCGGGCTGGACCTCTGTCACAGAAAAGTCAATACTTCTTTTATTGACCCTTGGCGGGGTTCCAGTCTTCAGGCGCCCGAGAGAAAATCCCAAAGCCTCCAAAGATGCAGAAAGCCCCACCGAAGGTTTGTCGCCAGCCCTCCCCCCGGAATAGCTGGTCTCTCCAATATGAAGGAGTCCTCGCATAAAAGTCCCGGAAGAGATGATGACCGTTTTGCCAAGATATCCGATCCCTTCTAGGGTGGACACGCCCACGATCTTTCCATTTTCTACAAGGAGGTCTTCGGTCGTTCCCTGCTTGATATGAAGGTTCGGAACTTTTTCCAGCCGATGCTTCATGGCTGTTTGATAGGCGTACTTGTCGACTTGCGCCCGTGGGGACCAGACTGCCGGCCCTTTCGATGCGTTCAGCATGCGGAACTGGATACCTGTCTGATCAGCGACCTTCCCCATGAGTCCGCCAAGGGCGTCGATCTCGCGTACGATGTGCCCTTTGGCCGTCCCCCCGATAGCGGGGTTGCAGCTCATCTTGGCAATCGTGTCGAGGTTCATCGTCAATAAAAGAGTTTTTACTCCCATGCGGGCTGCAGCATGGGCAGCCTCGCACCCGGAATGTCCGGCGCCTACGACAATGACATCAAACTGATCGGGATAATTCCACATGCTAGAATTTATTTCTTGTGACGGTCTCTTCGGCTACGCTTCTTTCTTTTGTGCTTAGCGATTTTATATTTACGTTTTTTCTTTACGGATGACATGTTGGCTCCAAAGTGCTCTAATAAGAAAAGCTAGGGAAAATGGTACGATTTGAATGATAAAAAGTAAAGATATCACTCTTTCCGGAATGTCTAAATATATTTTTATCCCGGAAGCCCTCGAAAAGTAATATTTTCAAAGAAAAATAGTATCTTAATTTTTAAAAAATAATCAGATGTTGCTTTGACTCTGATAATATTTTTGTTGGCAGTTGTTTTTGTTGGTTCTCTCTTGACATGCTCACTTGCATTGATCTATTAAAGATCGCGTGTTTTTTCAAATTTATTACGATGGTATACCTTATGATGAAATCACTTTTCCTTAAAACCGTTCTCCTCGGCTCGATCCCTATCATGGGTTTCAGCGTTGACATGACAAGCTCAAATGTTTCGCAAAAAACTAGCGAGCAGTACAATCTGAAAAAAGATCTAATCCTTCAACTCTATCAAATTGGCGCTGTTAAAACAGGCGAGTTCAAACTTAAAAGCGGCCAGATCTCTCCGATCTATTTCGACCTTCGCGTCATTATTTCCTATCCAAAAGTTCTTCAGGCTGTCGCTGATTCGCTCGCTGCCCTTGCAAAAGACACAGGCTATGACTTCATCTGCGGCGTTCCCTACACCGCCATGCCTATTGCAACTGCGATCTCCCTGAAAACATCCAAGCCTCTTGTAATGGTCCGCAAAGAGTCGAAAGACCATGGCACGAAAAAAATGGTGGAAGGCGTTTTCCAATCAGGAGACCATTGCATCGTGATTGAAGATGTCGTGACAACAGGGGGCAGCGTCATCGATACGGTCAATACCCTTGGAAAAGAAGGCCTTGTCGTGGAAGATGTGTTTGTGCTCATCGACAGGAAGCAAGGAGGAAGGGCAAACATCGAAAATAAAGGATGCAAACTTCACTCCGTGTTCACCAGCGTAGAAATTATTGAAACGCTTTATGATGCCGGGGCAATTGACTTTGAAGCTACAGAGCGGTTCAAGGATTACCTTAAAAAGAATTCTGTAGAGCTCTAATCCTGTTTAGGGTGAAAAAGCGGAAAAAGCGTCATCGCCTTCTTTTTCACCCTTGCTGAGCATAGGGGAATAATTGGCAAACTGGGCAACTTCTTTGCGGAAAGTTAGGTTCACACTTCCCACGCCCCCATGACGGTTTTTTGCGATGATGAGCTCTGCTGTGCCGGGCTTATCATAAGGATCGTAGTATTCCCTTCGCAGAAGGAACATCACAATATCTGCGTCCTGCTCGATGCTGTTGTGAACATAGATATCGTTGGCAAGGAAGTTGTGAACTCCAGGAACTGTCGCATCATAAACATCCTCTTCGCCCAATTCCTCAATTGAATCAATCTGATCCCAGTAAACATCAGAATGAGATAGATTGTATAAAATTTTTGAAGGAAGGGCTTTCTGGAAGACATCCATCCTATTCCGAGAAATTCCATTTTTAAAAACAGTTGAGGAAAAACTCATCTGGAGCTGATCAAATAATTTTCTCCAACTAAGGCCTAATTGGTCCTTTTCTCTTTCTATAAATAATGACCATGCTTCTTTAGGAATGACATCATAGTTGGGATTTGGCTCTATCTGTTTTAATTTCTCTATTAAATCGGGAATAATATTCCCCCTCGATCCTGAGCAACCTATTTCATTTAAAAACTTCAATTGATCTGTTGAACCTTCTACATGAAGGTGATACATATTTCGATAGTTTTTTGCTGATTTTTGAGTTCTTAAGCAAGATTGGATATCAAAATTTAAAAGCAAATGCTGAACTTGCTCCGCTAATACTTTGCTAGATGAGGCATAATAAATAGCTGCAGAAGTCTTACGCCCAGGAATATTTTTATAGCTAATATTTCCGTCAGTACTCCAAAGATGCTTTAGGAAAAGCGCTGTATTTTCTTTGTCGCAAGTGAAGATTGAATCAGGCAATCTTTTCTCATACGAGCGACAACATTTTATGCCTAACTGTTCATACCAACTAGTGATTGGATGTCTTTTCCCGTGGGTTAGTCTAGTTGGTGATGGAAGATAGACATGGTGCCAATTTTTCTGCTGAACAATTCTACTTTTGATCCCAAAAAGTTTATCTGCTGATTCGGTAACGGTTTGAATATTTTGGAGGTCAGAACTAGTATAATGGTAAGGTTGCTTTGGGATAATGCATCCATCTCCAATGAGATGAGCCAGTAGCATTAATTCTTCTTTGTTCATAGACTTGGCCATGGATTTTGGAACTAATGATCTAGGAACTGCAATCCTGTCACCAATTTTTAGGTCTTCTAAAGCTACCCACCCTTCTAATTTGAGGAAGGGATGATTTGCAGAAGCTTTGATCAATTTGCCTGTTCGTGTTTTGAGGCTGTACACTTTCTTTTTGCCTGAATAAAAAACCTTGGTCATTTGATGAACGC
>JASHWM010000177.1 GCA_030044075.1 Candidatus Rhabdochlamydia sp.
TAGGGCCGAGCTTTTTTCGGAGCGATGCAATGTGCACGTCGATATTACGGTCGACGATTAATGCATCGTCATTGTGGATGTCGTCCAGAAGCTGGTTCCTTGTCAGCACCCTTCCTCGGTTTGTGAGAAGGCGGCGAAGGATTCCAAATTCTGAAAGAGTGATCGGGATGACCTTGTCATTGGACTTTAAAAGATAACGATCGACATCGAGGACAAAATTTCCAAAAGAGAGGATCTTTGCTGGTTTTTCGTTTTCTTTTCCTCTTCGCATCACAGCTTTAATGCGTGAGAAAAGGACTTTTGGGGAAAAAGGTTTTGCGACATAGTCATCTGCTCCAAGCTCGAGGCCTAAGAGGACGTCAAGTTCTTCCCCTTTTGCGGAAAGAATGATGACGGGGATATTTTTCGTTTCAGGGTTGCTCTTCATCTTGCGGCATACATCAAGGCCGTTCTGCCCGGGCAGCATGATGTCAAGGATCACAAGGTCGGGCTTTTCTCTTTCGATCGCACGGTACCCATTGATCCCATCGACTTCAACATGCAGCTTATATCCGGAGATTTCAGCTTGCAATTTGATGAGGGCTGCAATGTCTTCTTCGTCTTCGATTAATAATATTCTTTTTTTCTGGCTCATAGCGATTTCCAATTTTTCTTCCATTCAAGCATTTTTTTAGAATTTCTTCACGCCTTTTCTGATTTTTCATAGAAACTTTTATAGATATGATGAAAATGGGGCCCCTTTCCTCAGTTATTCATATGTTAATATAATATTAAATTTTTTAAAATTTGAGAAAAAAGTTTTAATTTTGTTACAATCATTTAATTAATATTAAATTACTTTATTATATTAACGTTTATGTCGATTTCTGCTCTTTCTTTAAATAGTTTTGATAATCGTTTTTATCATATTCCACAAGCAAGAAATGCTGTTGAGGACAGGGTTCATAATTATATTTTAGATCTCATATGGAGAGGGATTGGGGTAGCGATTGCAATTGCATCCATAACGGCGGCTTTTGTCGTAACCCCTTTTGCAGCTTTCGGGCTCATTCCCGCCGCCCTTTGTTTTTTTGTGCCTGAGATCTTTTCCATGACCTCAATCAGTGAAGATATGAAAGACGATGGGATTGATGGGGAAGTTCAGGAGGATATTGAAAAGACCGCTATAGATCCTCTTGGGATTCCAAACGAACCTAGGAACAACTGCTGGGCTGCTGTTTTGATGCAATTGATCCTGAACATCCCGACATTAGAAGAGCTGATCATGGAACATCCGAACTATGCAAATGCAAGGTATGATCCCTTTAGGGACTTTATTACGAATTATCGCGAAAAGCAAAGAGATCTTGCAGGCCTTGCAAGAGGAGTATCAATACAGACGATCAGGGAAGCGTGCTGCGATCTCGCCCCCCTTCAATTTCACAGGATCCCAAATTTTGGAGCGAGCCTAGATAATGCTTTTGACCTGATCGTAGATCCTAGGCTTATCCCTGACGGCTCTTCTTTGAAGACTCCAATGATCAAACGGCGCTTGACTGGTGATTTCATAAGAGAAGAAATGATCATGAACCTGTATATTCAATCAACTGCTTTTGAAAGGCATGCAGCATTTGATGAAGCCCTTGACGAAGCATTTATTGATGGGACTTATAGTAGAAAATTGCGAAGGGCCCCAGAAGAGTTTATGTTCAAAGTCGATCGAATAAGGTTGGATGGAAGAGTTGATACGGCAAACCATCCTATCCCATCTAGTTTTCAAATACCTGAGAAATTCATTGAAGAAGGAGAAACCGCTGAATATGAATGCAACGTGTTTGGCCTGCGCACGGGCGAACGGGTCAGAAGCGGCCATTATATTGCCTATGTCAAAACTGAGAATGGCTGGTGGAAATGCAATGACGGACGTGTTCAGCACATTTCTGATCGAAGGGCAAAAGATGCCATGCAAAGGGCTTCCATTTTTCATTTTCGAAAAGTACAATAGCCAATCCATCAAAACAACTATGCGTAATTATGAAGATCTCAGCTTGTGACCAACCTGTTCATTCCTTTCCAAGCAGTATGCCCATGGAGAATGATCCTGCCTCTAGAAGGATCATTCAGGATGTTTCCACTTTGCAATCGCTTGATGAAAGAAATGAATGCGGCTCCTGCTCTGATTGTTTCCAAAATTTTTTTTCCTCTATCTTTGAAGGGATCAAAAGCTTTTTTCTTGGGATCTATCATCTTTTTGTCAGGGAAGATGATACAGATAAAGACATTCCGCCAAACACTGCTTTTGATGCGCTCAAAGAAAAGCTTGGCCAATTTACCGAGCATTCCTCGTTCCCAAGGGTGTTTATCATAGGGATGCGCTTCACAAATGAGCAAGAATGGTCAAGCGATCATTTTGAGGTTGCAGAAATACACAGCCATGAAGAATTTCTTCAATTCAAACAAAAAATTGAGGAAGAGGGCGAGCTTTTGCAAACTTCCAATGACGGAAAAGAACTCGGGGAGTCTGATTCTGAGTGGGGCGTCGGCTGCAAGTTCAAAGTGGATTGCATGGACATTAGAAAAGAACCAGGGTCTTCTCACTATAAGATCGCGGAATTTTTTGCGCGCTGTCCGCCAGCTGAATCAGGTGATGATAGCGGCGAGAGCACCTCTACTGTCGATGATTCTGACCTAGCCGATTGGCTTGATCTCTCAGAACAAGGATGGAGGTCTTCCTATGATCGCATTGCCGTAGATCAGAGCGCTCTTAACCTCATCGCAAAAATTCGAGCCCTTTAAATTTTCACACAGGAATAATTTTCAAGCTCAGCGAAAGACTTGCTTGTTGCAAGCTCAACATGTTTGATCGCCTCGCCTAAAAAAGCATGTCCGATCATTTGGAATTTTTCAGGATTGTCTGTCACAAAAAATTGACAGTTGCCCTCGCCTGTATTGTTTTCAGGGAAGGTGTCTAAGAACTTTTTGACCATTCTTGCACATGCAATGGAAGGGTCGATCAACTTGGATGTAGGCCCAAGGGTTGTTTGGATGACTTCCTTAAGGAGTGGGTAATGGGTGCAAGCAAGGAGCGCTGCATCGATCCCTTCCGGATGGAAAGTGTGCAAGTATTCTTTTGCGATGAGATAAGCTGCATCATGACCTGTAAAACCCTCCTCGACAAGAGGTACGAAAAGAGGACATGCTACGGCCTTTATTTCAAGGTGCGGGTATCTCTCTTTGATCGATTTTTGGTAAACCTCTGAAGAAATGGTTCCGCGCGTTCCTAAAATGGCGACCTTTTGTTTTTCCTTCAGAAGGGAAAGCTCTTCAATCGCTACATGGGAAATGCCAATGATGGGGATAGGAAGCGCTTCTTGCAGGGCTTCAAAAGCCATGGACGATGCAGTATGGCATGCGACTACAAGGAGCTTCACCTGCTTTTCTAAAAGAAAGCAGCTGTTCTCAATCGCGTAGCGAGTAACTGTTGCGGGGCTTTTGTTGCCATAGGGAAGTCTTGCCGTGTCGCCAAAATAGATAATATCTTCACTCGGCAAGAGGTCCCTTATTGCACGCATGACCGTGAGGCCGCCAAACCCAGAATCAAAAATTCCTATTGGATTATTCTGCATAGGGGATCTTGAGTTCTTTGCCAACATTGATCCGATCGTTTGCCAGATCGTTGTATTTCCTTAACGTCTCAACAGAAATGCGATGCTCCTGGGCAATCTTCCCAAGGGTGTCGCCTGTTTTCACTTTGTACGTGGTGTATCCTTGAGAGGGCTTTGCCTGTACTGCCTTGGAAATGGAAGAGAGGGTGTTTTTCAGCTTGGCAACTTCCTCGATCTTCTGGATATTGCTTACAAGGTCCCTTTCCAGCTCGCCCAGCTTGTCACGATATTGTCCAAGAGCAGTCGTTGCTTGGTTGGCATGGACCCCCAGCTGTCTGATATCGGACGAAGCCTTATCTTGGATGCGCTCGATTTGGGAGATCTTCTTCTCCAATGCCGCGATCTCTTCAAAGAGCTGCTCGACCTTTAACGATTTTTTACCGGAAAACTCTTTGGAAAGCGAAGAAATGGTCTGGTCTTTTTCCCGAAGTTTATCTTCGAGCAAAGAGATCTCCATCTGCTGGCTTGCCAAGGTATGCTTAATGTCTGCAACCTCGATCCTCAGTTCGTCAACTGCAAGTTCCTGATATTCTTTTTTACCCTGCAATGCACCAAAATCGGAAGCACAGCCACCGAGCAGTGATGCAATGAAGAGTAAAAAAAGGGAATTACTTCTCATAGATCTTGAAATGCGCCCTTCGGTTTTTTGCCCAGTCTTGCGGAGAATGGCCCCAGGTTTCAGGCTGTTCTTTTCCATAAGAAATTGTATGGAGCTGATCGACATGAACTCCATGCTGGATCAGCAAGGAGCGAACGTGCTGCGCCCGTCTTGTTCCAAGGGCAAGGTTGTAGGCTTCAGGGCCCCTTTCATCGCAATGCCCCTCGATGATCAAGTAGGTATTTGGATGGGCTTTAAGATAGTCTGCCATCTTGTACACGGCAGCTAAATTTTCTTTGCCGCGGAGGATGTGGTCATCGGTATTGAAATAGAGGTTGCAGAATAGTTCTCCTAAAAGCGCTGACGGGTCGCGGAAGTGCTGCATGCCCGGAAGGCCGCTTCCCTGTTCCCCAGGGCTAAATTTTGGCTGGGCAATGGCCTCGTCGGTAAAGCCCGATTTTAAGTCTTCCTCTTTTAATGCGATGAAGTCTTCATCAGCATTCTCATCAACGGATGTTAGGAGGTCATCATCGCTGACCCATGTCGAGTTGTCCTGATTTGTTTGGCTTGTGGTGTTTTCTTTTTCCCACATGCTGCCTTTATTTTTACCGCAGGCTCCCAGCGATAAAAGTAACAGGGCGCATAATACTGCCGAAGATAAATGTCTTTTCATTGTTGCCTCTTATTCTATTTTGTTCCCCATGTGGGATAATGGTTCTTGCCTTCCCCATTTGTAATTTTTACTGGCTCACTTTGATGTAAGTTGACGACGTATAAGTCGGAAACAGACCCTTCCACCGAATTAAATACAAGGTGGAGACTGTTCGGCGCCCAGACAGGATTTTCTTTATTTCCTGGCCCGGACGTCAACTGCCATTCGGATTGCGTGTCGAAGTCATAAATCCATATTTGCCGTATTCCATTTGTTTTAGCACTATAGGCGATTTTTTTTCCATCAGGAGACCAAGAAGGACAGCTACTTTCTTTGTTGGCCTTAGTTATTAACAAAGGATCCGCCCGTTTCCCGCCCACCTTTACCGGGATGACATAAATTCGCGCAGACCCGTCCTTGTCAGACACAAACGCTATTTTGTCTCCGCTCGGGCTGAACGTTGGTGAGGCCTGTACAGACCTTGGGTAGGAAAAAAGCTGGACCGGTTTGCCGATGGCCCCTTTTTGGGGATCGAAGTTTTGAATGAACAGGTCGGCCCGGCCGGATGCATCGCAAATAAAAGCGATGAGGTCTTTTTTAGATGAGATAGCAGGGAGCAGCTGATTCCCTCTTAGATCGATGAGCCTTTTTCCCTCCCCTTTTTGAAGGGAGGCAAGAAAGATCTTCGGTTGTCCGAGCTTATAGGAGACATAGAGGAACTTGTCGCTCTGGCCGCTGGAAGAAGGGATCATGACAGGAGTGACCCCATAGCTTCCCTCTTTTGTAATTTGCCTTTTATTGGCGCCGTCCCAGTCGCATTCCCAGATTTCTGATGTCCAATTTTTTTGGCTCCCATTTTTTTTGAGGGCAAATAAGATCCTATTGGAACAGACGCCTTCGCTGTTGAAGACATTTTTATGGATGGTGTCGGCAGCTTTATGGATCTGTTTTCTGTCATGGGACAGATTTCCCGATAAATGGATTTCCGCCAGGGTTTTGAGAGTATGGGTTTTGGGTGCATACATCGTAAGGGATAGTTTTTTCCCGGAAATACTCCCGCACACAATCTGATGGATGGATGTGTTCTTCCAGGTATCTGACTGGAAGGCAGCCTGCTTATTGCTGTTCTGCAGAACTTTTTCCTTATCTTCCTGCATAGGAAGCACATAGGAAGATCCGTTGTGGTTTAGATCGAATTCAAGGACTTTGCGGATTTCCGCCGCGTAATATTTGGTATATGAAGATTCATCCGTCGTAAATTGCGCTAGATAAAAGGGGGATAGGACTGTTTCTGTTTCGAGGGCGACACGTATTTCAGTAGTCGTTGGCTCTCCAGCGTATACGTTGCAAAATAAGCAGGATAATAAAGTGGCAATGATCAGTTTATACATAATTTAATGATTACAAAATGTTAAAATAAAAGTATTTTCTTGTTTGTCGAAAGGGAAATGGGGAAAAGTCACTTTTGGAAGGTGTTTTTCCAAAAAAAGTCGGTTTTTCTCACTTTCGGCCTTTATCACTTGTACCTTTATTACAGATCCGTCCCTTTTAAGAGTCAATGCAATTTTTACTTCGCCATGTTCAGGAAGATGAAGTTCATCTTGCAGTCGCCTGATCAAAGAAGAATAATAACTGGAGTCATCTGCTTGATTTTCTATGAGATCACTTTGGTCGATCTCCAATTTAGAAATATTTTTAGGAAGGTCGAGCTTATTTTTTTTTAAGGAAGGTTTAGATTTACTTTCGATGTTGCGGAAAGATTGTTCCAATTCTTTGAGAAGGTTTTCGGGAATGGCAGCTTCGCTTGTTCCCTTTTTAGCCTGCTTTTTTTTCTCGGGGACTTTTTTGTTTGTTTTCGTTTGAACAGGTGTTTTTGGAGGAATGGCCTTTTTTGATTCTACTTTTTTGGGAGGAGTTTCTTTTTTTTCGGTTTTGACAGGAGCGGCCTCAGTCTTTTGAGGGATGCTGCGAGCTGCGGCGGGAGCCGGAGCATGGGAGATCATTTTTTTTTCATTCACCGTACGTACGATGATTTTTTTGGGATGTCGCTTCTGAAGAGGCTGCCTTGCCGAGCGGATTTCCAAGAAAATGCCAAAGTGGAATAAAATGATCACCAGGCTGATCATTGCCTTGACAGGGTTCCTATGTATCCAGTTCAAAAGGCGAGAAATCATTTTTTTAGCTTGGCTGTAAGATCACGTCCATCTCTTCAAACCCTGCGGCTTCAAGAGCATTTTTTAATGCTTGGTATGTCCCGAATTGCGCTTTTTTGTCGTGGAACACCTGAGGTGTCTGATTTCCTTTTTCTCTTTTTATTGTAAATAAATACGTTCGCAGTTCTTCGATAGGGACTTTCGTTTGATTGACAAAGATGCTGTTGTCAGCATGGACATAAATTTTGATGGGGCGGTTTTGCTCAAAAGAGGGAGACTCCTCTTTTTTCTCTTTGCCGGCCAGTTCAATATGGTCTAGTTCGAGCATTGGGGCAATGATGATGAACATGATCAGGACGACAAAGACCACATCGATCAGAGGGGTTAAGTTGATCCCTTCCGTATCTAGTGTGGAGTCTTGCTTGATGGATCGCCTGCGCATGCTACTCCTTGTCGACCTTGCGGTACTCAAGCTCGATCTGGGACAGGGAATTATAAAGGAAGTCTTCCAGTTCGCTAGCGATATTTTTGACACTGTTCTTCAAATAGTTATAGCCGATCAGAGCGGGGATTGCGATCATAAGGCCAAGGACTGTTGTCGTAAGGGCTGTAGAGAGACCGCTGAGCACAGCAGTGTTCGAGCTGATGCTTGCCCCCCCCTGCAATCCGGAAAAAGTGATAAGAATGCCCCAAACAGTCCCAAGGAGGCCCAAAAAAGGGCCGAGGGTGATGATCGTGGTCAGGACAAAGAGATTTTTTTCGAGGTGCTTGATCTGTGATGAGACGGTCGTCAGTACATGGGACTCGATCAATTCCAAATCTGGCGGCGAGAGGAAGGCGGAGTTGTGATTGTTCGCTGAGCTGAAGAAATGGTTTTTCCTCAGCAGTTCCAAAGTTTTTGTCTGGAGTGAGGAGAAAACTTCCCGCAAAGGATGAGTCACCTCCCGAAGGCCGCTCGTTTGGACATCGGAGAGGTTCAGCTGCAATAAAGATCCATTATGCCTTTGAAAGGACCTTCGAAAACTTTCCGAGAGTTTTTTTACTTTTCTTATCAGCCAGACCTTGTGCACAAGGACGCACCAAGAGATGATCGAAGATGCGAAAAGGCCGAGAAATATCAGTTTGCCAAGAGCGTCAGACTCTTGATAGGCAGTATAAAAAGTATGAATGTTGGCAAGGGGCAGGTGCATAAACTTCTGGTGTTTTTGTTCTTGTTTGTTATCATAAGGATCGGATCATTTTTTGTCCTTTTATGTATATCGATTCGCATGCACATTTAACATCCCCCGAATGTTTTGGGAAGATCCAAGAGATCCTTGCCCATGCCCAGAAGGCGAAAATTTCAAAAATTGTCAATATTTGTACAGATGTCGAAAGTCTTGAAAAAGGACTTGAGATCAAAAAAAAATACCCTTGGGTCTATTTGACTGCCGCCACAACTCCGCATGATGTTGAAACTGAGGGAGAGAGTTTTTTCCCCTTGGTAGAAAAAAACATCTCTAGCCTTGTCGCCATCGGAGAAACAGGCCTTGACTATTACTATGAACATGCGGATCGCAATGTCCAAAAGACTTTTCTCCTCCGCTATTTTGCCCTTGCAAAAGACCATGACCTCCCTCTTGTCATCCATTGCCGCGATGCGTTTGCCGATCTTTTTATGTTTGCAGACGAATCATACCGCTCAAGCAAGGCCGTCCTCCACT
>JASHWM010000178.1 GCA_030044075.1 Candidatus Rhabdochlamydia sp.
GTCGATAATTCCTTTTGTTTTTTGCATCGACATTGAGAAGAATAATTTTCCATTAACTTCTTATAATTTAACAACAAAAGAGCCGAAATTAAATGAAAAGATAACTCACGCCGAATTAAGAAGGATATATAAATTATTAACGCATCCGAATCCAAAAATTCGAAAAATTGCAGAAAAAACTTTTGTATTTGTAAAAATAAATGAAATAAAAGACCAAAACGGTTTTGAAATTATACAGTTTAGTGAAAAATCTCCCCCTTGGGAAAACGATCCTCATTGGAGCCATCATATTGAAAATCGCTTTAACCAAAGCTCTCATGATGAGAATAAAAAATTTCCTTGGAGAGTGGAGATAGAACGGGAATTTAAAAAAATTGAGATGCAAAATCTCAAAGTTACACCTCCAATTGCTCCGAAAAGAAGGATGCATCAGGCTAAAGATTAGACTCAGACCGGTCAGGTCCATTGAATATTAACTCGTCAGGCGGCGTTTCATCTACCTGTTTTTGAGCCTTAGAAAATAATTTTCTTATCCATAGGGGAATGAGGTCTATTGCATGGACATTCCAACCTTCATGGTGGGCAGTCCCATTAAGAAGAGTGTATTCATAGGACCATGTGGAAAATGTAAGGATGAGGAGAACGATAGAGATGGCAAGGGGAGCTCCAAATACCTGGCTGGCAAGGGCGGCGATCATTAATACGGTGCATATTGTACCGATGATCGTGATGATAAGGATCTTCTTTGATTCTTCTCTAACTTTACTCATCAGTTCTTCAGTTTCAAATACAGCTTCTTTTACCTTTACAGGATCTTTGGAAGAGAGGTCGCGCATGAGGTCTTCAATCTCTGCTTTGATTTTTTCAACGCACCAGGGTGTGACCCGGTTTGTGAGATTGCCATCGTAGTTTTTCAGGTAGGTTAGATTGTCTTTGAAGACAGCCGCTTTGATCATTTCGATTTTGAGGATGTTTTTGTCTTGTTTGATAAATTGCCTTCTCAATTTTTTAAGGGCTTCCTGTGTGTGGAAATATCTTGCGGACGGTTCTTTCGGAAGGGCCTGTTCAAGAGCTTGGATCTGCTCGGTAACATTAGTAGCGCGGCTAAGGTTTTCGATAATTCCCTTATATTCTTTGTTCTGCTTCATGAAGGCGTTTTGCTGGCAGAGGAGGAAAATATATCTAGCAAGGGTAAATAAATAGATCACGCCTGTACCGATCAGCACCCCTTTGCCGATAAATTTTAGAAATTCCTGCAACGTCAAAAGGCAGGCGAAGATAAAACTTAAGGAAGAAATAAAGTTGAGGGTATTGAAGATCCCATAAACGGCCAAATAAGTGTTTGTGATCACAGACCAGGCAATATCGAACTTTCTTTCTCCCGATTTTTGGGAGGAATCTAAAGGCTTGATCCTTTGTCTAATAGAGTTGAAACGGCCGTCCTTGCGCGCTGCAACACTGTCCTGAGAGGGGGCAGCCTCTAGCGAAAGCAAGCTTTCAGAGCTCGTAGACCTTAGAGATGCGGCCATTATTATTATACTCAATTTAAGTTAGATGAAGATAGATTCTAACAATTAATATTTTAAAATAAAACAATTGTTTTATTGATATTTCTAAAATTAACGCTTATAATTAAAAATCAATGGATTGAGGTATAAAAAATATTTGACATCTAAAGGTCCCTATGGCAAAAATGCAAATATAAAATTTTAATTTACCGCATAGGAGGGGGAGATGAAAGTTGGAAAGTCGATGATTTGGCTAACGATCTTGACCTTGGGGGCCCTTGCCTCTATAACCGGAGAGGAGTACAAAGAAAAGGATTTTTCATATCTTATTGGTATGAAAGGGTTTAGCGATAAAATGCTCAAGATGCACTTCTCCCTCTATGCGGGATATGTTAAAAATACCAATTTGATCCTCAATGACTTGCAAAAAAGCGATGGCTACGTTTTTGGGGCCTTAAAAAGACGCCTGGGATGGGAGATGGATGGAATGCTCCTTCATGAGTATTATTTTGAAAATTTGGGGGGGAAGACCCCTATAGATCCCGATTCTGGACTTTATAAGCAGCTCAAGCAGGACTTTGGGTCCTACGATTCTTGGGAAAAGGACTTCAAGGCGACAGCCCTGATCAGGGGGATCGGATGGGTCGTCCTATACCAAGACAGGCAAAACGGAACTTTGTACAATATGTGGATCAATGAACATGACCTGGGGCACCTGACAAATGCGCAGCCGGTCCTTGTCATGGATGTTTGGGAGCACGCCTATATGCCCGACTATGGCATTGACCGCAGCGCTTACGTCAATGCATTCTTCGACAATATCAATTGGGGTGTTGTGCAAAACAGGTACAATGGAGGCTTATCATGGAAAAAATAGAACTTCCCTATTCCGACCACCAGCTCCTTGAAGAATGCAAGATCACAACTTTCCGCTTAAAGGCGGGACCATTTCTCGTCGATAGGGCTGTGCGGCTGAAACATTTGCCGACAGGGATTGTAACCAGCTCTAGCCAGGAGAGGGACCCTTATTTAAATCAGATCGTCTGCTTAAAGAAACTGCGACTGGAAGTGATGCGGATCAACTTGTCATCTAGAAAATATTAGGTGGAAACAAGCGGTTGCGATACTTTGGTTTTCCTTGCCATACCCACTATCAGGTAGACAAACGGCGTTGCAGATGCGCTGATCGCGATCTTAAAAAAATAGGTAGAAAAGATGAGGGCGATGATCTCAGGCCAATGCATGTTCAGCCCGAAGGCCAAAACGAGTGTCGATACGATTGTCGTATCAACAAGCTGAGAGATGATGGCGGACAGGTTGCTCCTAAGCCAGAGGAACCGCCCTTTGGTGCGAAGACGGATTTTGGAAAATACAAAGATGTCGACAAGTTGCGCACACAAGTAGGCCAGCATGGAAGCGAACACAGAGATCTTATGCCCTGCAAATGTTGCAGAAAAAGCGGTTTGGTATTCCTGGACAGAATGATATTGGAAGGAGTTTGCTTCTGCGAGCCAGTAGGGATGGGGAGGCAATGAGATCACAATGCTGACGATAAAATAAGAAAAAAAGCTGATAAAAAAACCCAAAAAGACCATGAACTTGGCCTGATCTTTTCCGTAGATCTCGGTGATGAGGCCGCTTAGGATAAATGTGATCGGGTAGGTAATAATGGCCGATGGCAGAGGAATGCCAAAAAAGGAAAATATCTTCAATCCTAGAATGTTCGTAAGGACGAGCAGAACGCAGAAAATACAGCAAAAAACAAGATAGCCTTTACCTTTGAGGAAATGCATGATCAGCTTTTTTCAATTGCCTTGCTCGGGCTTTTGCGGATCTGCATGATAAAAAAGACGATCATGATGATGCTGAGCAAACATAACAGACCAGAAGGCATGAAATTATGTGTCTTTAAAAGCCTATAGGTAAAGAAAGCATCGAGCAGGAAGGAGTAGAGAAGCGCTGTGTACTGGCCGATGATCTTGCCTCTGAACATGGAAATCGCAGAGCTGAAAAGAAAAAGGGCAAACAAGGATCCTACCAGGAGCGAGGCAAGGCTCCC
>JASHWM010000179.1 GCA_030044075.1 Candidatus Rhabdochlamydia sp.
TACTTTGATGCCTGGCAGGCCTATGGCAACACGCTGCTCCTCCTTGGAGAAACCTATGGGGAGCACCACTACTTCATAGAGGCGGAGAAAGCTCTCTCCAAAGCTATTTCGTTCATTAGCAAAGAGCCAAACGACGTCTTATCCGACCTCTATTCAAGCTATGCGACAACCTGTTTGTCGATCGCCCTACACTCAAATGAGGGGATTGACTTTCAAAAAGCGGTCGCCTCCTTTCAAAAAGCTGCAGACATCGGGCTCTCACTCTCTTACGACTTTTGGATGGACTATGGAGTAGGCTGTACTAACCTCGGGGATCTGATCAACGACCCGAAGTTTTATCTCAAAGCAATGGACTGCTACAAACAAGCGATCGGTACCGATCCCCTTAAAGAAGAAGGATGGCACCTTCTTGGGCAATCGCTAGCCAAGCTTCATTTGATCACCCATGAGGACGACCATTTCGAACAGGCGAGCGACTGTTTTGCTGCCGCTGCGCGGCTGCAACCGGAAAAAACAGAGATCTGGACCGATTGGGGAAAACTGTTTTCAGATTCTGCCAAACAAAACCAGGACACAAAAAAACTGGAGCTCGCCATTGAAAAGTTCAAAAGAGCACTGACCACAAGCGCAAACGATCCCATAGTCCTTGCGCAGCTTGCTGAAAATATGGCGCTCCTTGGAGAAGCCAGAGAAAAGCTGGAATGGATCTTCGAGGCGCAGAACTATGCTGCCGAAGCGCAAAAAAATGGGGACCACCTTCCAGAGTGCTGGCTTGCAGACGGACAATCCTATCTTTCCCTTGGACGTTATTTCCAAGATATTGATTATTTCTATGAGGCAATGAGCAGGTTCCAGACAGGCCTCTCTTTAGACAGGACCTATCATGAGCTTTGGCACGCCATCGCAGTGACATCCGGTCTGATCGCCCTTGCAGAGGCGGACCATGAAATGGTCGCCAGGTCTTGCCGTTTTAGCATCAAGGCAATCAAGCTGAAGAAATCAAGCCATTATGTGTACAGCCTCGGTCTTTTCCTTTCTAAATTTGGCGAGATCACACACGAAAAAAACTACCTTGAGCAAGCGGTCTATTATCTGGAGCAAGCATTGGACATGCAAAAAAATGTCCTGACCCTCCATCCTGATTGGGTATTTCAATATGCCCTAACTTTAGACCTCATTGGCGATTTTTACGAAGAAGAACACTTCTACACAAAAGCGATCGACCTCTTGCTCCATATCCTGATCCTCCACCCCGAGTTCCAAGGTTTGCACCACCGACTGGCCTTGGCGTATTCGCACCTTGGCGACCTCCAAGGAGAAACAGACCCTCTTCATCGAGCTCACCAGCACTATCGCATCGCATTAAAAAAAGAAGAGGAGAGCGATGTCGTCCTGATTGATTGGGGGACCACCTTGATCAACCTTGCCAGGCTCTCCAGTGATTCGAGCGAATCTGAGCAGGCCTATCGCGAAGCGGAACATAAACTGACCCAGTCCGCAAAACTTGGCAATACGCAAAGCTACTATCCGCTTGCTTGCCTTTTCTCATTAAAAAAAGAGTATGACAAATCGATGTTCTTCTTGAAAAAATCTCATGAGGCCGAAGCTCTTCCTCCCCAAGAGGACCTTTTGCAGGATGATTGGATCGAAGGACTTCGCATGACAACTGCTTTTAGAGAGTTTTTCGAACAAATAGCTAAAAAGTGAATTGAAGAAAAGAAAAGTAGAGATGGTTTATTTCTATTTCTGCTATATTCAAGCGTTTAGAAAATATCTACAGGCTCATTTATGGATAAACGCTCGCTCATTTTTGTATTTGGGTTAACAATCGTTCTATTTTTAGTTCAGAACTGGTTTTCATCTAGCTCCGCTCCCGTTCCAACTAAGACTGTAGTCGAACAGACGCAAGAAAAAGACACAGCTACCCTGTATCAAAATGAGCTTCAGGCAAATCTTCCGCAAACCCCGCAGGGACAAGAACAGTTTTACGTTCTAGAAAACGACTATATCCAAATTGTATTTTCAAATTTTGGCGGATCGATCGCGGAGATCAACCTCCCTTTCCACGGAAAAGGAAACTCCCTCAGTGTCGTCCATGAGATTGAAGCTGACAAGAGCGTTGAGAAATATAGCCCTGAGAACGACTACTTCCCCTTGCTCCCTTACTACCGCATCAACCCGTCAAATCCAAAAGAAGTTGAAAAAGTGGAAGAGCGCTCTTTTGGAGGATACTATCCCCTTCTTCGCAGGAGCATTGTGGGCACTGGCAGAGAAAGGAAGGTCCTTCGCCTTGCTCCTCAATATTACGCCCTCAGCATCATCTCTCAAGACCCGGAGACTGCAAAACTCGTCTATAAGGTAAAACGTTTTGAAAAAAACCTGATCGAGTTTGAAGCATCCGATTCCCACCGCAAGTTCACCAAGACGTTCACCCTTCCCCAAAATGCCGAGGAAGCCCCTTATTGCTATGATGTTTCCATCAAGGTCGATGGAGACACTCGCGGCCTGTGGCTGACAACAGGCATTCCTGAAGTGGAACTGATCTCCGGAAACGCATCCCCTTCATTAAAATATAGCATAAGAAAGGGAAGCAAGACTGTTGTCGAACAAGTCGACCTTCCAAAGACTTCTTCCACCTTTAGCTCTATTGCGCCTGACTGGATCTGCAATTCTAACGGCTTTTTTGGTATTATCCTCAATCCCCTCACTGAGATAAATGCAGGGTTTAGCGCATTTCATCTTCCCGGGACCACCATTCCGACAAGGCTTTCGCTGATCGATCCAGACTACGACCTTTATCCTGCCGAAAAATATCCAGGGTATGAGCTCCAGCTTCCTTTGCGCTCGAGCAGCCAGAAAATGGACTTCCGTATTTTCGCAGGGCCATTTGATGATGATATCCTAAGACGTGTCGACGCGACCTATACCGACCCCATTACAGGGTACAGCCCCAACTACGTAGCCTGCCAAACATTCCACGGATGGTTCTCGTTTATTTCAGAGCCTTTTGCAAACTTTCTTTTCTTTTTGATGAAGTTCTTCCATAAGATCACGTACTCCTGGGGAATTTCTATTATTTTACTCACCCTCGCACTCAGGATCATGCTGTATCCGCTCAACAACTGGTCGATCAAGTCGATGCTCGGAATGCAAGCGATTGCTCCGCAGGTTACCGCGATCCAGGAAAGACACAAGAAAGACCCCAAAAAGGCGCAACTGGAGATCATGAACCTTTATAAAGAAAAGGGAGTCAACCCATTGACGGGATGTTTCCCCCTCTTGATCCAGATGCCTTTTTTGATCGGGATGTTTGATCTGCTCAAATCGACGTTTGAGCTTCGAGGCGTCTCTTTTATCCCGGGATGGATCGACAACCTGACGGCACCTGATGTTGTGTTCAGCTGGAACTACCCTCTTTTCTTCTTCGGAACAGAGTTCCACCTCCTTCCGATCCTTCTTGGCGCTGTCATGTTCATCCAGCAGAAATACAGCTCTACCGCCCCGAAAGATAAGAACCTGCTCACCGACCAGCAAAAGCAGCAGCGCACAATGGGCAACGTCATGACGGTCGTGTTCACAGTAATGTTCTATCATTTTCCTTCGGGATTGAATATTTATTGGCTTTCTTCCATGCTCCTGGGTATCTTGCAGCAATGGTGGACGATGAAAAAATTTAAAGCAAAAGAAGCGGTGTCCAAATAGGGATGTAATCAAATGCAAGCATGGGAAGAGTTTCTCAAACTTCAAGAAAAGCAGCTCGGCGGCGAGACTGTTAAAAAGTGGCTCCATCCTTTAAAAATCGTTCATTTCGATGCTTGCAACCTTTATCTGGAAGCAGAAAACTCCTTTCAGGCTGTCTGGTTCGAAGAGCATATGAGGCCGAAGGTCCTGGAAGGGTTTTATAATAATAACAACCACCATATCAAAGTCCACATCTCCGTCAACGATCCGTCAGCATTCCATGAAGAAGAAACAAAACAATCTCCTCCCGCTCCTCAAAAAGCTGCCCTGACCTCCGACTATCTCGACCCTTGGGCCAGCCTGGATAACTTTATCGCCTCGGAAAAAAACAAGGTCCCCTTTCAGCTCCTCTGCCAGCTAGCGGGATACGACCCCTCCACACAAGCGATTGGTCCTAAAACTGTAGAGATGGGCACTTTCAACCCGATCTATTTGTATGGCTCTTCCGGCAGCGGAAAAACCCATCTGGTCATGGCTGTCGCCAACCTGCTGCTCAAACAAAACTACAAGGTCATGTTTGTCCGCTCCGAAACGTTCACCGAACATGTGGTCAGCGCCATCCGGAGCGGCAACATGCAAAATTTCAGGGCTGCCTACCGCCATGTCGATGTGCTCATTATCGACGATGTCCATCTCCTTGCAAAAAGGGCCGCAACGCAGGAAGAGTTCTTCCATACGTTCAATACGCTCCATACCCAAGGCAAACAGATCATCCTGACAGCGAACGCACTCCCGCAAGTTCTTTCCTCCATAGAGCCGAGATTGATCAGCCGATTTGAATGGGGCATCACATTATGTCTGGAAAAGCTGCCTCCTTTGGAACTGAAGTCTTTGCTCAAAAGAAAAAGTGAATTTTTAAAGTTTCCCATCGATGAACCTGTGGCGGAATTTCTTATTAAAAACTTCCCAAGCGGGACAAAGGCGCTTTCAAGGGCCCTAGAAAACCTTGTGCTGCAAAGCCACCTGGACAAAAGGCAGATCAGGAAGCCCACAATATTTTCTGATACAAGGCTTGCGGAATCCTATCTGATCCCCCTCCTTGAAGAAGAGCGAAGAACAGCCCTGACACCCAATAAAATTTTGCGGGTTGTTGCCGAATACTATGGGATCCGCATGGAAGATATTCTTGGAAAATCACAAACCCATGAATATACCCTCCCCAGGCAGATTTCCATGTACCTTTGCAGAGAAAAACTAAAGATGCCCTATATGAAAATAGGGGATTTTTTTGACAGGGACCACTCTACCGTGATGTCAAGCGTTAAACAGATCCAAAAGAGAGTTGAAGACCAAGACAAGGAAATCGGCGGGGTTGCAGCTGAAATGGTCCGAAGGTTGGATAATTAATCTGCGCAGTTTTGAAAAACTGCGCTTTCAGAAAAATTACGAGAAACTACAATTAAATCTTAATGAAGCGCTCGCCGCCAGGCCCTGGTTTTGTTGGAGGAGCTTTTGGAGGCGCCATTGTTTCTTTAGGCACTTCACGTCCCTCTACGATGGACTTTGCACGTTCTCTCCATTTTTCGACAGCTTCGACAAAAAGAGGAGCAAAACGGCTTAATGCAGACGCATCAGTTCCAATTCCCATTTCGAGGACGCAATGCATGAGGATGAGCTCTTCGTTCACAGCAACGCCGATTCCGCCGCCAGCCATTTGACCGCCAAGCATGGAACCTTCCAATAGATTTTCATAAAGCTTCAGACGGATCTTATCGTCCTTAGGAAGGCCGTCCAAGATCGGGGAATAAAGATACAAACGATCAGAGTTCGGCTCATAAGTCAGATGGAGGGAAAAGGTATTGTCAATACCCAAAATACAGGTATAGTTTTCATCGAATTTTAATCCTTCGAGGTTGAGCTGCTTACCAAACTCCTTTAGGTTAGCCTTTGCGTTCTCCAATGACATGAAATGTTCTCCTTTATCTGTAGTAATGTTTAGTTTTTAGGGGCGATAAACAACAGGTCCTTTAAAAATTTATTGTAAGTTTCCCAATCATTTCCAATAATAGCAACAAAAATGTGAACTGAGACTTAGGGCTGCCTGGTTTTTCGCTTAAGTAAGTTCATTATTTTTTACTGATAGCTTTTAATTTTCAACGAAAAAGCACATGAAAAAAGAAAAAAAAGCCTCTTATATCATTGAAAAAGGGTCCTCTTTTCCCCTTGGAGCAACCCTAAATAAACACGGGATCAATTTTTCCATTTTTTCCGACACAGCAAAAGAAGTGTCCCTCTGCCTATTTTCTCCCGACACCCTCTCTCTGATCGAGACGGTCCCCCTCGACCCGACAAACAACCGCACAGGGTACATTTGGCATATCTTCATCAAAGACCTCCCAGAAGACTTCGCTTACGGCTATGTAGTGGACGGCAAACTGTTGCACGACCCCTATGCAAAGGCGATCACAACGGGCAGCACTTGGGGGAAAAAGAGCGATAAAATTTTGGGCCATCTGGTCTTTGACGCGCCTTTTGACTGGGAGAACGACACCTTCCCAAACATCCCACTAAAAAATTTAATCATCTATGAGATGCATCCGAGGGCTTTTACCCAGGACTCTTCCGTGAAACATCCTGGCACTTTCCTAGGCGTCATCGAAAAAATCCCCCATTTAAAAAAACTGGGCGTCAATGCGATCGAGCTGCTTCCCATATTCGAGTTCGATGAGTGCGAGAACAAGAACATCAATCCCATCAGTAAAGAGCGCCTTTACAATTTCTGGGGATATTCAACGATCAACTTTTTTGCCCCTATGCACCGGTATGCGACCTCAGCAAAAAAACACGCGGCGATCTTGGAATGCAAAACGATGATCAAGGAACTCCACAAAGCTGGGATCGAGGTGATCCTTGACGTCGTCTTCAACCATACGGCGGAAGGAAATGAAAACGGCCCTTTTTATTCTTTTAAAGGCCTTGGAAAAAAAGCCTATTACCACATCGATGAAAAGGGGGAATATAAAAATTTTTCCGGATGCGGCAATTCCATGAACTGCAACCATCCCGTGACCGCCAAGCTTATCCTCGACTCTCTTCGCTACTGGGTCGATGAAATGCACGTGGACGGCTTCCGCTTCGACCTTGCCTCTATCTTGACAAGGGACCAAATGGGCAACCCGTCTGCCGATCCTTTTCTAATCCAGGCGATCACTGAAGATCCTGTGCTTGCCCATACCAAGCTCATCGCAGAGGCTTGGGATGCAGGGGGGCTCTACCAGGTCGGTTCTTTTCCCCACTACGAGAGATGGGCAGAATGGAATGGGAAATACCGCGACAGCGTACGCAGGTTCATTAAAGGGACCGACGGCACCGTCGGCGATTTTTGCCAGGCAATTTGCGGATCTGAAGAGCTCTATGGCAAAAGCCGCCAGCCCTGCCATAGCATCAACTTTATTACCTGCCATGACGGTTTTACCCTCTATGACCTCGTTGCTTATCAAGACAAGCACAACCTCGCCAATGCCGAGAATAACCAGGACGGGAGCAACGACAACCAGAACTGGAACTGCGGCGCGGAAGGGCCGACAGACAATCCGGAAATCATCGAGCTGAGGGAAAGACAGATGAGAAACTTTCTCCTCGCCCTGATGATCTCGATCGGGACGCCGATGATCAACATGGGCGATGAATACCAGCATTCAAGGCTTGGGAACAACAACGCATGGTGCCAGGACAATCATTTAAACTGGTTCCTCTGGAATAAACTGGAAGACCAAAAAGATTTTTTTGTTTTCCTCCAAAACCTTACCAACTTCCGCAAGAAAACGTCTTTTTTCCAAAGGGACACTTTTCTTTCCCCTCAGGATATCACTTGGCATGGCCACAAACCTGAGAAGCCCGACTGGAGCCCTAAGAACCGCTTTGTCGCGTATTCGCTGCATGAGACTAAAGGGCACCACGACCTTTATATCGTCTTCAATGCCGACTACAAAGATGCCAAAGTACTCCTTCCTACCCCCGGCCCCAAAAAACAGTGGCATTGCATCATAGACACTTCAAAGAAGCCCTACTTTATGGAAAAACCATCGCCTTTGCCTGCAATGGAGCTCGTGATCCCTCCCTACAGCGCGTATGTAGCACAGGCCCCTTGAAAAAGTGATTCCGATAAAGGGAGGAATGTGGTAGCTTTTTCCCTTAAGGCTACTATAGTCGCACTATGACCTCAGAACAATTTGAGCTCATCATTTTTCTTGTCGTGTTTTCTGTCATAGCGAATTGGGCCGCTTGGCAAAATAATTTTTTTACCCTTCCTGGAATAAAAACTTCGGTCCAAATCAGGCCATCTCAAGTCTTTTGGGTGTTCTTCCTCTATCTCGCCGGCCTGTATAGCTGCAACTACGTTTTGTCTTTTTTGACGAGGGGCCTTGTTGTCGCCTATCAGGAGAAATTGATCATAGCCAGCATCAACCAGCTGATCAGCACGTTCCTCGGCCTTTTTTTTGTCGGCCAGTTCTTGAAAAAAAAGCCGATTCCTCAATTTCGATCGATCTTGAAAAACAAAACACCCAGCTCCAAATCAGTTCTGTACGATTTTTTCATCGGCGTTGCAACCTGGATGCTCAGCTTCCCTGTTGCGGCCATCGTAGGCGAGATCTCCGACCTTGTCCTCAGCAATCTTTTTCACCTCCCCTCCCATGAACAAGCTGCCGTCCTCTATCTAAAGGCCATGCTCTCCTCGACCACTCTGCTTGTGATCGCGCTTTTCACGATTTTGGTCGTTGCGCCTCTTGTCGAGGAATTCTTATTTAGGGGGATCCTTCAGAACTTTTTCAAAAGGCATTTAGGGACAAAGGCTGCAATTTTGCTGAGCTCCTTTTGTTTTGCCCTGTTCCATTATTCCCAAAGCCAGGGAGCGAGCAACATCTCCCTGATCCTCTCGCTCTTCACATTCGCCTGCTTTTTGGGCTTTATTTATGAAAAGCAGCAATCTCTTATCGCATCTATTGGACTTCATATAATGTTTAATCTTTTTAGTTCCCTTCGTATCTTATTAAACACATAGGTAAAATATGTATCGTTTTATATTAGCTATATTAACAACCCTTAATATCATTGCCTTCTCTTCAAAAGCACATTCAGAAGGAGTGCTTGACGTCATCAATGCAAACCATCAAGACATGGCGTTTGACACGCAGCGCCATATGCCTGCCGGAACAGGAGTATTTTCCCCCTATTCTTTATTTTGCTCCCTTTCGATGGTCTACCAAGGAGCATCGGCAAAGACATCCGACGCCATGCAAAAGACCATGCACCTTACCCTTACCCACAAGTCATTGCCCATCGCGATAAAAAAATGGCAAAAACAGCTGGAGCTCATCCCAAATCTTTATGTCTCAAATTCAGTATGGGTTGAACAAGAGTTTTCCATCCTTCCGGAATATCAGAACATCCTGCAGGAAAAGTACCTGGCAAAGATCCAGCCGCTGGATTTTTCAGATAGCGCCCTGGCTGCTGAAACCATCAACTCCCACGTCGCAGAAAAGACAAAAGGCACGATCACAAACCTGCTTGAAAAAAGCGACCTGAATGAAAAAACAAGGCTCGTCCTTGTCAATACCGTGTACTATCAGAACAACTGGCTTAACCCGTTCACTAGAACTACAAATGCAGACTTCACAAATGACCGTGGAATAAAAAATCCTACCTGCATGATGGAAAAAACAGAAAGCTGCTCTTACATGGAAAACGAACTCTTCCAGCTTGCCCTTTTTCCCCTGGAAGACACTAGGATGAGCATGCTCGTCATTTTACCAAAGCAGATCAGGGGCTTTGGGCAAGTGGAAAAACTTCTGACAAGCGGCTATTTGAAAGACTGCCTCAGCAAGGTTTCCGAGAAAAGCCTCCACATCAATCTCCCAAAATTTTCTATTACCCAAAAAATAGACTTCAACCCTATCTTGAAAGAAATGGGAATGGGGATCGCTTTTACTGATAATGCGGACTTTTCCGGGATCACAGGAATACCCAACCTTTGCATCGACAAAGTTGTGCAGCAAGTCGTCTTTGAGTGCAGCGAAAAAGGCCTCAAGGCAAGTGCCGCAACAGGAATTTCCATGGGCCTGACCTGTCTGCCCGGGTTTGAAGAACCTTCGATCGAATTCAATGCCAACCACCCGTTCCTCTTTTTTCTAATTGACCATACGCAAAAAATATTGTTTGCAGGCAAGATGAGATCAGTGGAAAAATGTCTTACAAAATAAACTGCTTTGGGCTGACTGACATTGGCCTTGTACGAAAAAACAATGAAGACGCATGGGGGTGCTTACAAGACCCCCATTTTTTTGTACTTGCTGATGGCCTTGGCGGATACAAAGCAGGCGAGATCGCCTCAAGAGAAACTGTTCTTTCCCTTTGCAATTATATCAGAGAGCTTTACCGCTGCATTCCAGCAGCCTTAGTCTCTTCTGAAGAGATGAAGGGCCATTTAAGGAAGGCCATCCTCTCCACCAATTCCTGGGTCTATTCCCTGAGCAGAGGAAACTTCAACCTTCAGGGGATGGGCACGACGCTCTGCTGCATTTTGTTCCACGGCAGCCATATCGTCTATGCCAACATTGGGGACAGCAGGATCTATCGGTTCCGAAAAAGTATTGTGCAGATCACTGAAGACCACCGCCTAGCAGGCAAGCAGGAAAGGTTAAAAAAAATCGTAACAAGGGCCCTTGGCAAGCACAAAAGCGTGGAGCCCGACATTGCGGTCATGGATGTACAGCCCGGGGACATTTTCTTTTTATGCAGCGATGGCCTCTCCGACTATCTCACTGAAAAGCAGATGCACTCCGTTTTTTCTGAAAATTCCTGCATCGAAAAAAAATGCCATGAACTAGTCATGGCAGCTAAAAAAAAGGGTGGGGCTGACAACATCACCATCGTAATGACACAGATCTCAGGCTAAGGCATTATTTGCCAATGGACCTTAACGTCTCTGAGCATACGTTTTGGAGCTCGATCGTTGTCCCGAGGAAGGAGTCAAAAAAGCTCACCTGGTCTTCCAAGACCACCTGATAGGTATTGTAAAATCCTTGGACGAGCTCAAAGTCTTC
>JASHWM010000180.1 GCA_030044075.1 Candidatus Rhabdochlamydia sp.
TTCTTCACGTGGTATTCAATTTCGAAAGTGGGCCTCAACTCATTTACAAGAATACCTTGTAAAAGGGTTTGTGATGGACGATGCAAGATTAAAAGAGCCCAAGCCATGGGATTATTTCGACGAGTGGCTTGAGCGTATCCGAGAAATTCGTGCCTCTGAAAAGCGTTTTTATCAAAAGGTGCGCGATATCTACGCTACTGCCGTTGATTATAATCCGAAAAGTGAGCAAGCACAGCTCTTTTTCAAAAAAGTACAAAATAAGATGCTTTGGGCTGCAACGCATCATACGGCACCAGAGTTGATTGTTGAGAGGTCAAATTCTCAAAAGCCCAATATGGGCCTTAAGAGCTGGAAAGGTGGTCGGGTACGGCAGCAGGATGTAACTATTGCAAAGAATTATCTGGAGAAAGCTGAAATCGAAGAACTCAATCAGATTGTGGTCATGTATCTTGACTATGCTGAAAATCAAGCCAAGAATCGCACAACAGTGACAATGGCAGAGTGGGAGCAAAAGCTGGATGCATTTTTGATGTTCAATGAGAAAGACCTTCTTAATCACGCAGGAAAGGTATCAGCTGAAGTTGCAGAGAAGCTTGCTCTGGAGCGTTACGCAGAATTTGATGAGAGACGTCGCCAAGAAGAAAAGCAAATAGCAGATGCTGAAGATATTTCTCTTCTTGAGGATCTTAAAGAAAAGGCGAAGCAATTGGAGCCACAATCAAGTAAGGGATCTTAACTTTGGCTGGAGCCCTTAATCCCATATCGAGTTGATATGTATTCGGCTAAGTCTTGCATTAAGTATTGACCATTTGCTGGTTTTAGCGTTGGATGGTAGGGTTCTGCGGTTGACAGGGTCTTGGCTGTATTTAAACAGTGACTTGCTTTTTCGAAAAGTTCGGGATCACTGTGAACCATAGGTTCGTCATGAACCAGTTTTTCTAGAGCTTGGGTTATGAATGGATTTTTAGCGTTGCCTCTGTGACAAAAATTAAATGGCAATTCGCTGGCAACAGCTCTGATGCGGTTCAAAAAACTATCTAATCCAAACCGTTCCTTATACATTTTTTCGATCTGTTTGTCGGATGCACAACGATTAATAGCGGTATTTACATCTTTATCGCGAGTATAAACGGCGCCTTGGTGTAAGGTGGTGTTGCCATCACGATAATATTCAGTTAGAAAATAGGGTTTTTCAGGACGGTTCTGAATTGTAATTATATCGAATTCGCAGGCTGAGATTGACTGAGTGGTCAATTCTATTTCAGGGAGATGGTTGAGTTTTACAGTTCGGAGCCAGCTTATGAGTTTGGCTTGATTCATCCGATTTGGGTTTTTGGATATTCCAGGAAATGAAGTCAGATCATCTGAAACGCCAAAAATCAATTGTCTTTGATTTTGAGAATCAGCATTTGATAGGCAAAGGATGTCGTGAAGAAGCTTAGCTTTATTGATATGATATTCTAGCTTGTAATCTCGACTTTCGGATTCTTTTTCATTAAAAAAATTATGTGGCATCTGAACTGATAATAAATTTAGATGTTAAGTTTGATAAGAATCTCTTTTGGTAAAATTCTCATATTCTTTGAGGCAATGATGTAACTTGTTCCGAAGTAACTGACAAATGGAGGTGGAGAGAATCGAACTCTCGTCCTTAGCAAATTTCCTATCAATGACTACATGCTTATTGCCTTCAATTTATAAAGGCACGCTTGCTGGAAGACACCCCACTAGAGCGTGACTTACTCCTTGCGATCTCGAACTCCCTACCCAAAGAGTAATGTAGGGGTCCATACTAGGGTTTATGACGACAGTTCTAAAGCTCCCAGTCCGGCCTTAGGCTATCGAGCCACTTAAAGCGGTTAGCTTTAAGCAGCTAGAAGAAATTCGTTTTCTTCTGCAGTTATATTTTTATCGGATGATTAAGGAGGCCAACCGACGTCCTCCGCATGCCACTAATAGTACGTTTCCAAGTCGAAACCTTTACACCCCCATTAGGATTATACCAAAAATTGAATTATTAAAGAATATAGTCTCTTCTATTAATTAAATCAAGGTGTTCATAGACTTAAATCTTTTATTTCATGTAGGATAGATGGTAAAATAGAGATTTGAGAGTTCGGCATGTTTGAAAAAAAACTTAAAGAAACCTTTCCAGAGCGTGAAGAGAGGGTCCTTGAATTTTGGGAGGGGAAGAAAATTCCCCAAAAGACCGAGGAAATGAGGAGGGAGGCCCCCCTCTATTCCTTTTATGACGGGCCTCCCTTTGCTACGGGACTGCCTCATTATGGACACTTACTTGCCGGGACAATTAAGGATGTGGTCCCAAGGTATAAGACCATGCAGGGGTTCAATGTCCCAAGGCGTTTTGGATGGGACTGCCATGGCCTTCCTGTAGAAAATGAGATCGAAAAAGCAAAAGAGCTCTCCGGAGCTCCCTCGATAGAGGCTTTTGGCATAGCCAACTTCAACGAAGAATGCCGAAAGATCGTCCTCCGTTATACTAAGGAATGGGAAAAGACGGTCCACCGGATGGGGAGATGGATGGATTTTGGCCTTACCTACCGCACGATGGACAAAGATTTTATGGAGACGGTGTGGTGGGTGTTCTCCCAGCTCTATAGTAAAGGGCTGGTCTATGAGGGCTTCAAGGTGATGCCGTTCTCCGCGAAGCTGGGCACACCGATATCGAACTTTGAGGCCAACCTGAACTACAAAGATGTCGATGACCCTTCTTTGACAGTAAAATTTCAGGCAAAAGATGACCCGGGCACTTTTTTCCTTGCCTGGACGACGACACCTTGGACACTCCCTTCAAACCTTGCTCTTACAGTCCATCCAGAGCTTGAATATGTTAAAATCAAGGAAAGCAAGAGCGGGAACAACTACATCCTGGCCAAAGCAAGGCTTTCCCATTATTTCAAGGAGGAGTCGGCCTATACTGTCGAGTCTTCGTTCAAAGGGAGCCATCTGAAAGGCAGGCCTTTTGAGCCACTTTTCCCTTACTTTTCAAAGAAGGCGGAAGCAGGTGCGTTCCGAATCCTTGTCGATGATTTTGTTGGAGCAGAAGATGGAACAGGGATTGTCCATACAGCACCTGCTTTTGGTGAAGCAGACTTTTTTGCTTGCGCAAAAGAAGAGATCGAGCCTGTATGCCCAGTTGATCAAAACGGCCGCTTTACTTCTGAAATCCCAGAATACGCTGGAATGTTCGTCAAAGATGCCGACAAAGAGATTATCGCACGCTTAAAAAAAGAGGGGAAGGTGCTGCAGCATACGCAGGTCAGGCACAGGTACCCGTTCTGCTGGCGCTCGGACACTCCTTTGATCTACAAAGCTGTCAGCACATGGTTTGTGGCAGTAGAAAAAATAAAAGACAGGATGATCGCTGCCAACCAGACCATCCACTGGGTCCCTGAGAACATTAAGAATGGGCGCTTTGGAAAATGGCTCGAGAATGCAAGGGATTGGGCGATCTCCCGTAACCGTTATTGGGGAACGCCGATCCCGATATGGAGATCAGAAGATGGGGAATGCCGTGTGTTTGGCAGTATCAAAGAACTCGAAGAAAAAACTGGGGCCGCCATCACCGACATTCACCGCCATTTTGTGGATCAGTTGACTTTTACAGAAAATGGAAAAGTATTCAAAAGGGTGACAGAAGTATTTGACTGCTGGTTTGAGTCAGGCTCGATGCCGTATGCGCAAAATCACTTTCCTTTTGAGAATGAAAAACTCACGAAGGAGAGCTTTCCTGCCGACTTCATTGGAGAAGGCCTCGACCAGACGCGGGGATGGTTTTATACGCTCACCGTCCTTGCTGTTGCGCTTTTCGATAAGCCCGCCTTTAAAAATGTGATCGTGAACGGGATCATCCTTGCTGAGGACGGCTCCAAGATGTCCAAAAGGCTTAAAAACTATCCGGACCCTGACCTGATGATCCAGAGATATGGCGCCGATGCCATACGACTTTATCTGTTGAGCAGCCCTGTTGTTTTAGCTGATGACCTTAAATTTTCCGAAAGGGGAGTGGAGCTTGTCATGCGCCAGGCATTGATCCCTTTTTGGAATGCTTACGTCTTCCTTGCTACCTATGCTGAAATTTATCAGTGGCAGCCAAAAGAGATCACCAAGCCAAGCGCTGATATCGACAGATGGATGTTATCCCTTCTGCAAAAACTCGTTTGGGATGTCAAAGAGGGCATGGATAAGTATGACCTTTCTTTGGCTGTACAGCCGTTCATCGGTTTTATCGATCAGCTGACAAACTGGTATATTCGCCGCAACCGAAATCGCTTTTGGTCGGAAGAAGACACTCCGGACAGACAGGAAGCTTTTGCTGTCCTCTACCATGTTCTCATGACACTCAGCAAAGTCGCAGCGCCTTTTATCCCTTTCATCAGCGAAGAGATTTATAGGAGCCTTCGCGGAGATTTTGAGGTGGAATCCGTGCATATGACAACGTTCCCTCGCTACGACGCACTTTTCCGCGATGAGGCATTAGAGAAAGAGATGATGAGCGTGCAAGATGTCGTCAGTGCTGCCCATGCTCTTAGGAAAGAGAATAAGCTAAAGGTGCGGCAGCCTCTTGCTTTGGCCCACCTGATTTGCAGCGATGCGGAAGTTTTTTCAGGATTGAAAAGACAAGAGCGCCTCATTGCTGATGAGATCAATGTGAAGGAAATCGTCTTCCATCAAGAAGAAGAGTCTTTTGTGACCCTATTTGCAAAACCCAATTTCCGGATTCTTGGAAAGAAGGTGGGCAAATGGATGAACGCTGTCCAAAAACAGATCCAGGAACTTGACCGAGGGAGCCTCCAAAAATTATTGAATGGGG
>JASHWM010000181.1 GCA_030044075.1 Candidatus Rhabdochlamydia sp.
ATTGATCGCGGAAAATGAAAACATGAAAACGTCGCTGCCCAACTAAATAATTCGAAAAGTAGCAGCGTATAAGCGAGAAATTTTTATTGAAATTCAAAGGCTATGGAAGACAAAGCCTATTGAGGAACTAGATACATTGCCAGGAGGAAGTACATCCTCACCGGCGATCGTCTTAGGATGACTTTTTTTCCTGTTCAACAGAATATGCTCCAACGATCTTCACAGGTGTGTCAGGGGCATTTGTCAAATACGGGTAAAACCCAAGACCAACCATACCATGTCCTTCCGTTGCAATGTCATTAAATTTTGCCTTCTGCTGCGAAGAAACAAGTACGATCACAGGAGGGCTATTATCAGCTTGAGATCTTCTAAGGGCGTATTGTGTGGCTGTATCTAACGTTGAAAAATAGATTTTTGGATTTTCTTTTCTTATCTCAAATTTCCCGGCGTCGATTTGCGACCCTAATCGCATTACAGTAGTTCCATGAAAGCCCACAGCTTGAAAGCGGGAAAAAAAGGTGTGTACCTTGCTTTCATCTGCCTGGGGAATAGCAGTGATCACAAATTTCTCCATTTTACTTGTCATTAAGGCGGGATTGAGGACTACAGAAGTAAAGTGACAGTTTTTGAGGGCATATCCTAGGCGTTCCACAAGAATCATAACAAATCCTTTATTAATTCTTATTCAAATATTAATTATACTATACTTTTTTATAATAATCAATTTATAGACTTAGTTGATTATTAATATTAATTTACTAAATCTTAAGTAATTAATAATAAGAACTATAAAAATTAGACAAGTAATAGATTTTTGAAAGAATGACTTTCAATAATCATTATTCTTTAATAATCAAATACTTATAACTTAATGCTAGGAAATGTGTTCAATATGAAGCTCTTCGCACAGAAAGAAGGGAAAAATCTAAGACCCGAACCTTGGTAAAAAGATAAAAGGCACTTATCGCTATAAATGACAAGTCCCCTAACCTAAAAAAGTTAGGGGACTTTTTCTCTTGAACAATTCATTGAAAGGTCCAAGAACTTAAAAAATGCGAACAAACAACTCGCTCGTTATGGAGCAGTTGCAGAAACTAATTCACTTTGTACTGAATCACTATCGATAGCTGCAATACTATACGAATCCGTTTCACCACTTATTCTATTATCGTCTATGAACTGTGTAGTACTAGAATTTACATAAGCTACAAATTGACCATTACGAAAGATAACATATCTAGTAATATTCGGGGATGCGCTTGCTGTCCATGTAAGAGTATTGATAGTTTCCTGAAAAACGCCAAAATTATTCGTACTTTGCGCTACTTGAAAACTGGTAGGAGGCAGGACGGCTGATCCTGTTGCTGTACTAGATACGATATTGTTTAACGTTCCGTTGTTATTTATCCAAACGCCAGCACCATAAATTGAATCGCCATTGCTAGTAGCAGCAACACGTGGGAAACCATTAAACTGAGTTCCTCCAGAAAGAGTTATCGGATAACCATATTTTACCGTGTACCCATCAATATAGATCTGGCATGTTTGAATGTTCAATGTAGATATGCCATCATACAACATAAAAATAGCTAAGGAATCTCCCCCTTGGGTAACAGAAATATCTACCTCCAAAGCATATAAATTCATTGTTGTTTGCACTAATGGAGCAGTCCAATTCAACCCAGTATCAGTAGACACAGCAGCTTCAATACTAAACGTTGAGCCATCGTAGGAATTATTATAAAAAACGATAGCATTGCCATTGAGGTCGAAACCGATACGTCCGATCAAGGTTGTAGGGTTACGAATTCCGAAATTTTGAGAAATCATTTGATATGCAGAAGAATCAGTTTGAGAAGTAAGTGAACCTGTTGGAGATACATCAGATTGAGGAGGTGATTGAGGATTTGACACCCAGTTCTGTCCCGACATCTGGGTTGCTGCGACAAGACCAACATCAGAGTAAACAGAACCGGAAAGATTAAATTGATACCAGATCGCTATTGCATTTCCATTGAAATCAACTGCAACGTTGGGGTTAACCCCTCCAGTAACACTATTTAATGCGACAGGAGAACTCCACGTCCCTCCGATGGTTGAAGTAGAAGCGTAAATAGTATCCAGTGATCCAACTACCGCATGCCAAACAGCAACGATTGTATTGTTGTCTAGCCCGACTGAGATTTGCGGAGAATCTGAACCGCTAGAAGCAAGGACATCAGGAGATCCTGGCCAACTCCCTCCAAATGTTTTTGTAGCTGTTTGAATTGCTCCGGTTAGTGCCCAAATCGCTACAACATCACCATTTGGATCGACAGAGATTTGAGGAGTGGTGGCGCCTGAACTGGATAGAACTATGGATGTTGCCCAGTTCTGCCCGGAAAGTTGCGTAGCAGTTTTTACGACACCACTTTCCAACCAAATGGCGGTTGCATTTCCGTTCTGATCGACGACCAGTTGAAGGTCTGTCGCAACTTGGTTGGATACCTGCGTTGGAGTGCTCCAAGTCATCCCATAAGGCAGATTACTTGAATAGACATAGCCATTTTCAATCCAAGCAGCTACGACATTTCCATTTACGTCAACACCTGTTCTGGGATCTGAAGCATTGTACAGCTGAGATGAAATGACTACAGGAGGGCTAGTCCAA
>JASHWM010000182.1 GCA_030044075.1 Candidatus Rhabdochlamydia sp.
TCAGCAGTCAAAGACATGCTGAAGGCGCAGCCTGTTCCTTTTTCGGTGTACTCTTCGCAAGACCCGGAAGTTAATGATAAGAAAATCGTCCTTATCGACGCCATGGGGATCTTATCGATTTGTTATCAGCTATCGAAGTTTGCTGTAGTGGCAGGCAGCTATGTTGCAAGAGTTGGAGGGCACAATATCTTAGAGCCTCTTGAATTTGGCGTCCCGGTTTTTTTCGGCCCCCATATGCATTCTCAGCCAGAGCTTCTTAAGATGGTCTTGGAGACCGAATCGGGGATGCAGGTTGAAATGCAGGAACTCCCGCACCGATTGCTGGCCTTGCAGGAGAATCAGGAGAATTATCAGACTATGAGCCACAACGGACTTCTTCTGATGGCCCAAATTAAAGGTGTTGCGGACAAGACATGGAAGATCATCCAAGACCAATGGAAAAAGGATTTTCCTTATAAAGAAAGCCCATGAGCTTTTCAGCTCAAGGGGACTTGCGTATTAGAGCATCTCGGCCAGCTTGTCAAACTTTCTTACAATTGCTCCTCTGTCAGTTTCAATTGTAACAGTTCGATTATTCTCATCGAATTCTATCGCCTGGACCTTGAATCCAATTTTAACCCAAAGAGGAAGTTGCAGCGTTCCAGTGATCGTCGCATTTGTATCGAAATCAATGCGGTTTTTTGTGAGGACTGCTTGCAGTGTTGCTGGGATTTTCGCAACCATCTTCTGTGCTGGTGAAACATTTTTTGTTATCGTCACAGTGTTTTCTTCGTGGATTTGCACTGTGATCCTTTCGATGCCTTCAGCATTTTCTCTTGAAAAAGACTCGATGTCATTTGGAAATAACTTTCCAATCAAGAAACTGAGTTCGGGGCCTAGGTGGAGGATCATTGCGGAATTGAATTCCATCCAAGGATCTTTTGGAGGTGCAGGAGCAGCGATCTCTTGAGCAGCGCCAGGCTCGTTTGAAGAAGCATTTGCCACGTCCTCTTCTTTCTGAACTTCAGCATGAAATTCTTGAGTTTCCGTTTCTGCAAATGTTGAACGAGCTTCTACTGCTGTATGAAAAGAGGTTTCAGCCGTGTGAAAGGAAGATTCAGAGGTCCCTTTGGAACCTTTGGATTGACTTGCGGTATTAAAACGCTCCAAATTTTCTATAGTTAATGCAGGAGAATCATTCAACTGTCTCATCAGGATTCCGACCACTTCCGACCATCTGTTTTGGGCAATTAGTGTAGGATCGATGCCAAATTCTTTAGAAAACGCTTCAATCTCACTAGAAATATCATGAGTTTTGGCGCTTCTTTGAAGGGTCGAGGCAAAGTCTTTGATAAATGGGCCGATTTTAGGGTTTGTTCTGAACACCGACAGTTTATATTCTGCAATCATCTCAAGTTCTTTTTTGTGACTTGTAAAGACATATCTGAGCAGTTGCAGCGGAGGGACTTTTTCAACCGCTCTCCATTGCGCCCTTAGGGTCCCAATGTTGCGCAGGAGGTCGGTTGGAGAGCTGTTGGCAATTTTGAAGAAAATGGCTGACACGAGCTCTTGAGAAGCTTGATCGATTCCATCTATTTCAGGAGCTTGTCCTGAATTCTTGTCTTCAATCAACCTCTCCTCATCGCCAATAGCGCGAACTTCTTCAAGAACTGGCTCTTCAATAATTTGCTGCATTGGTTTAGCAGCTTCTTGTTTTTGTTCAAGGGGGGCCTCATGGACTGCCTTTTGTTTTTTCTTCTTTTTGGGGGCAGGAGCTGCTGGTGGAATGTAAGCCGGAATTTTTTCTTGCGACCTAAGCTCGAGGTGGTTGAGAAGATCATCCCAGGCGTTTTTGTTGATCATGTCGGTAATAATTGCCGGATTAAGCTGCAGGGCATGGGCAAATCCAACGACATGGGGAAGCAGGTCGCCTTCCTTGTTCAATCTCGTCAGTTTATCCTTGATCCCCTTAAAAAATGGATCTTTGATCATTCCATCTCTTTTCTTAATGAGGCTGAAATTTTCACTGTTCACAGGATCTAAGAAAATAGATGCCAAGAAGAGGAGGACATGGGTAGAGTCCAGCACTTGTCCGCGTCTTTCAAGTTCTGATTTGAGTCCGAACAAAGAGAACACTCCGTCATTCCCAAGGTGCTGTAGAATAAATGCGAGGTGGCCTCTTTGTTCGTCTGTGATCGCAAAATTGTAAAAAGAATTCTCTCTAGGATCAGGCACCTTCGGTGCAAGTTCTAGGTCATCCGAACCTTCGCTATATCCTGAATCGTCAGCGCTACTACCAGCCTCGATAGAAGATGAACCTGCCATCTCTTGCGATCCTTCTTCAGAAGCTGCAGGTGAAACTGACCTAGAGCCAGGAACAGAAGACCCGATACCGGAATCGTCATCTTCAAGCGGCGAGAACGGACGAGCCGAAGGGGCACAAGTGCTAACGCAGCATCCGGAAAGTCTTTCCTGTTCCCTTCTTTCTTCTTCTTGAAGAATCTTTTCTCTTAAGAGTACTGGATTAAAGCTCAAAAGGGGAGCTGCCTGCCCTGTCTGGGCAGCAGAAACAATGATATTTCCGATGTGGTTGTGGTTGACTGGTGTGGCGCCGACAGTTTGATGCAGGTATTCTGCATTGTCAGCTTCCCAAAGGGGCATCCCAGCTTTCTGAATATACCCATCGTATGCTTTTTGGAGCTCTTCTTGCGTTGCTTGTTTTAGAGCGATCTCTTGGTCCAAAATCCTTTTTGCAAGGACGATATGCGCAAGCTCATTCGGAGTTTGTTTCGCGAGCTCTTGTTCGTAAGGCGTAGAAAAATTCGATTCGATTTGCCCATGGATGTACACGACCTTGTTTTTTTGCTTTTCTGCAGCCTTTAAAGTCACGATCTCTTGAGCTGTAAGTCCGCCAGACCTTGTAATGCTAAAATCGCATCTTCCAAAAATCTGTTTCACTGGCTGGCCTGTAAAAGGGATGATGTGAAGGCCGGAGCGTTTCGCTGCTTCAGAACTATTAAACTCTTCTACAAGTTTGATCACTTTTGGATAGAGGGTGTTGTCTTTCGGGCGTCCGCAAGCAACAAACAGGTAGCTTTTTTTATCTTGAGGGACCTGCTCTGCAGATTCAATGGCCTTTGAGACATAGCCTAAAATAGCTGACTGCGTAGGAACGCCGCCCAGCATGACAAGGCCTACTTGGTCTTGTGCTTGGATGTCGACAGAAAAAGTGCCTTCGGCTGAATGAATGCCCCTTGCTTCGCTTGTGGTAAAGGCAACTTCATCTGGATTCTGGGTTTTTAATACAATCTTTGTTGCTTCGCCAGGGCCTGGGAGGGCTGTTTGGCAGTTAATATAGTCGTCGTCAACTTCTGCGAGGGTCACTACTTTGAACCGATTCCCTGTCTTCGCAAACCAGTAGTCTTCTTTAGTTGTGGCATCGTATTTTTCAAGTTCCTGCTTAGAAGGGTCCAAGGAGTACAGGGTGACAATGTTTGCTTGGCTCTTTTTCAACCGGCTCAAGCTAGTGAAATAATATACCGCTCCATCAGTAGGAGGCTCCATGACATGGAGGTTAATGCCTTTGATCGGCTGGATGTTCTTTTGTTTTCGCCTTGCGTTCTCATCTTCGACAGCTTGGCATACCGCTTCAATACACACAGGGATTGTGACCACAACCAGGTCAGGAAGAAGGCCGTGCTTGTCTGGAGTGCGGAGGAGTTTTAGGATGGTATAATAGGTAGGATAATAGAATAACCTGGTAGACATCGGTTGTTTTTTTATCAGGGCCTCTTGAAGTCTGATATTACCTGATCGCTGCGCATCATCCCACAAGTCCGTACACTTCTCACCAATATATGTGTTAAAAGAGCAAGCTGACTTATAAATGTCGATAGTCGTAACAGAAGTACGGTCTCCGTTTGCATCTTGCATGTGTTTTATTTCGCGTTTCATCGCTTCGAGGTGCCCTGAACCACCAGAACCGCCTACCGCCACGACGTGGTTCACATCATGATATCTTTCGTTATTAGAATTTATTGTCATATTATTTTCACTTTTTTTATTTCTGATTAAAAATAATTATAACATAAATATTAATATAATTTTAATAATTATTTATTAATCTGTTAATAAAAGCGGTTTGTTGTAATATATTTAAAATGAGCAAGTTATGCCAAAGAAGCAGAAAAGAAAAAATATAAGAGACTGAGAATAAACGATTAATAACTTCTTAGAGTTTAAGAAAATTATTTATCTTTTGTAAGAATTAGATAAGAAGCTACGGTCTAAATAAAGCTCATGGGCTTAAAAGGGCCTTTGTTGCCATTTCATAATCCGGTTCCTGAGATATTTCCGGAACTAGTTGAGTATAAACGACTTTGTCAGACTCATCGAGGACAACGATCGATCTTGCGGCAAGCCCTGCCAATGGTCCGTCGATA
>JASHWM010000183.1 GCA_030044075.1 Candidatus Rhabdochlamydia sp.
AATTTCCCAAGGGAGTACGCATTAAGGAAGTGGGAGAAGGCCTGCAAAGACCCTGCGATCAAACTGATCTCATTTTTTGGAATGACGATCGCAATCGCAAGAACTCCCAGGATATACATGAGCAAAATTAAAAAAGCTGAGAGGAGGATGGCACGAGGGTAATTTTTTTGGGGATTTTGCACATCGCTTGCATGGACACCGGACATTTCCATACCGGCTAGCGAGAGCATGACCCCTGTAAAAAATGCGAGCTGCTGAGGGTTTTTGAAGTCGGGGATCAAGTTGCTGAGAGAAAAAGCGATCTCCAAGGGCTTGCCGCTCATAAACCAGAGCGATCCCAGGCCAATGATCAGGATGCCGGGGATGAACGTCCCGCAAATGGCCCCAAGGGAGCTGATCCATCCGGATGTCTTCATGTTGAGCAGATTGAAAAATGTCGCACTCCAGATAAAAATGAGGATGAGCGACGTCGTGTACATCCCGCTATGAGCGAACTGCGGATTAAAAATATATGCAATTGCAGCTGCGATAAATGAGAGGATCAGGGGATAGAAAAAAACATTGGAGAGCCACTGAAGCCAGATGGCAAGAAACCCATAGCGGTGTCCAAAAGCTTCCTTGACCCAAACAAAGACCCCTCCTCTTTCAGGCCAGCCAGTCGCAAGTTCAGCGGCCACAAAAGACACGGGGATAAAGAAGAGAAGGCCGGCAAGGATAAAAAAAGACAGGGAGGCAAAGCCATGTTCTGCAGTCAGCGGCCAGTTCCTGATATTACTTACCGCGGCGATGTTGATCATGGCTAAAGTAAATACCGTTATCGGACGAAGAGGTTTGGACATGAAAAGGTCTTGGGTTTAAATAGATAGAAAAGCTAATTTTAGGTGTATATCGACTTTTTAGCACGTATTATTTCTACTATGATCAACCAAGACTCTGTCCAGGCTGTCAAAAAAGCAACAACACACTCCTTTGTCCGCCCATTATATGAAAGTTATTGCTTTTCCAGGATCCCCGATACGATCAAATGCCTTTTCGGCCTGGAAGGAAAGGGCCCCCTGCCTGGCGATTGCTTTAGTAAAAACGATTTTGAAGATGTGCTCCTTATCTTTGTGGACGGTTTTGGATGGTGTTTTTTTGAGGCTTATGCCGACCAGTACCCTTTCTTAAGCCGGATGAAAAAAGAGGGGACCGTCTCAAAAATTACTTCACAGTTCCCTTCCACGACAGCAGGCCATGTCACCTGTATGAATACGGGGCTCCCAGTTGCTGAGACGGGGATTTACGAATGGTTCCAATATGACCCTATTGCCGATGGGATTATCCTCCCCCTTGTGTTTTCTTACGCGGGTGATAAAGAGGCGGGGACCCTTGTCAAAGAAGGGATTTTACCAGAATCCATTTTTCCCTTTCCTACTTTTTATAGTCAGTTAAAGGGGGTAGAGTCCTTCATCCTTATGGACGCCAAAATTGTAAATTCGACGTATTCGAACATTATGTACACTGGCGCAAATAAGGTGGGGTATGAGTCTTTAGGTGATGCTGTCGCAAAATTTACCGACCTACTGAAGTCTCCTTCGAAATCAAAGCGCTATTTCTATTTATATATCAGCGATATTGATTCTGCAGGACATCGGCATGGAACCTATTCTGAAGAGTTCCGACAGACCGTCAAGGCCGTTTTTGACCATCTGGAAAGTTTCTTTAGCTCTTTTTCACCCCGGCATAGAAGAACCCTTATGCTCATGACAGCAGACCATGGGATGATCGATGTCGATCCCATGTCGACCTATTATCTTAATTCCGAGCTCCCGGCGATCAAGCACTATTTAAAGACAAACCGGAAAGGGGACTATCTTGCCCCTGCAGGGTCTTGCAGGGATTTTTTTCTTCATATTAAAGAAGAGGTTTTTTTTGAAGCAAAAGAGCTTCTTGAAAATTCCCTTAAAGATATGGCTCAAGTTGTTGCAACGGAAGATCTGATCAAAGAGGGGCTCTTTGGTCCCAGGCCGCCTTCGAAACAGTTTACCGACAGGGTGGGCAACCTTGTGATCCTTCCAATTCCGCATAATGGGGTATGGTGGCATGAGAAAAATCGTTTCTCGCAGAACTTTTATGCTGTCCACGGAGGTCTTTCTCAGCAGGAGATGGAAACGATCTTCGCCTATTTAGAGCTCTAGCTCTTGCAAACAATTTCCCCCAAAAATATATTGCTTTCTTTTCATTTTTCGGGGGAAAACCTATGAGAGCGCTTTTATTTTCGACAATTTCCTGCCTTACAATTTGTTCTTCGGCCTTTAGCGGGAATAGCCAGTTCCCCGTTCAACAATTTAGGGAAGAGAGCCAGCTGGATATCGATGCCTATTTTTTTAACTTGCCTTCGATGAAGGAGAAGAATGAATGGAAGAAGCTCGCCATCATGGGCGAGAACGCAATCAAGGCATGCCAGAGATATGGAAATCAAAAACTGGAGTTTGAGATCACAGACCAGGTCCTCTCTTGCTATTTTAAGCTTGGAGAATTTAAGAAGGCATTGCAGGCTGCAAGCCGAATGAGGCTGCTATCAGATGCAATTACCGATAAAAGCCTTGCTGCTACGAGCTTCTATAAGGCCTCTGCTGCTTTAAGAGGACATGCTGATTCCTTGCAAAACGG
>JASHWM010000018.1 GCA_030044075.1 Candidatus Rhabdochlamydia sp.
CAAGCGGCCCTGAAAAAGAGAAAAAACGTCTAGAAGCCACCCTTGGCGTCAACTTTTCTACCGATCCCACACTGGATGCTATTTTTTCCCATTACTATAAAAACAGGCTGCTGCTCATCTGACCGCTATAGACAAGATGGGAAGCCCACGCCTTTTCAGAAAACCCGAGGAGCCCTACCTTGTCGCTTAATAGGAAAGGCCTTTTTATTAACATGCCGTGTTTGGAAAGGAGCTCTATTGCAGCCTCTTGCGACATATGGGGAACTTTTTCTTTGAGGGAAAGCTCCCTGTACATGTTCCCTGAAATATTAAAAAGCTTTCTAAAGTCCCCCTTCAGATGAACCAGCATTTCAAAAAGCTGCTTCTTTGTCGGAGGACTCGATACGATCTCCATCTTCTGGTAAGGGATATGGTGCCGATCTAAGAACGCAATGGCCTTTTTGCAGGTCGAGCACCTTTCCAGAATATAGATAAGCATGGATCAATGCACTCCAACAAGCTCTATTTCAAATATCAAAGTCATGTTCGGGCCGATCTGATTGCCAAAACCTGCTTCTCCATATGCCAGGTAGGAAGGAACAAAGATCTGCCATTTGTCGCCTTCTTTCATGAGCTGCAATGCCTCAGACCAGGCAGGGATCACGCGGTTGACGATAAATGTCTGCGGCTTCTCTCTCTCGTAGGAGCTGTCAAACACCCTTCCATCAATAAAAGTGCCTTTATAGTGAGCGGTCACTACATCGACAGGCCTTGGGCTTTTGCCATGTCCTGAAGCGATCACCTTGTACTGCAGGCCGCTTGGAAGCGTCACAACCCCTTCTTTGGCCTTGTTCTTATTCAGGAACTCTTCGCCCAGGCGTTTGTTCTCAGTAGAAAGGTGCGCGATATATTCTTTTTGCTGTTTTTCGATCTGCATGCGAAGCGCCTGCATAATTTGAGCGATCTCGTCATCTTTCATGTCTGGACTTTTGTCGAAAAGGGCATCTTGGAACCCTTTCATAAGTAAAGAGACATCAATGTCAGAAAATTGCATTCTCAGGCTTCTTCCAGTTTCAAGTCCGATGCAGTAGCTCACTTTTTCGCGAGTTGTTTCCATTTTTTCCCCCAGTAAAATTATTCCATAACACCTTAAAAGAGCTCATATATAGACAATCGCCAATAAAGCTGCAAGGGAAGTTTGAAAGGGTTTTTAAAAAAAATCCTTATATTTAGTAAAATCTCCTTGTCCTGTATAATTTCCTATAAAAAATTTTATGCATACCATCGTTAAAAAGAACCAGTCCCTCTTGGAGGCCCTTCTCCTTTTAAGCCCTGACAGCTCGAAGACAACTTTGCGCTCATGGGTAGAAAAGGGTCGCGTCCAGGTTGATGGACACCCGGCCAAAATTCCTTCCCAGCAAGTACTGCCAGGGCAAAAAGTCGAGGTCCTGCGCAAGACAAAATTCACAAGGGAAGGGATCGAGATCCTTTATGAAGACAAGGACATCGTCGTCATCAATAAGCCAGAAGGCCTTTTGAGCGTCGCAACGGCCTTTGACAAGACGACAACGGCCCATTGCATCTTAAAAAGAAGGTTCCATTCCCAGATCGTTTATCCCGTACATCGCCTGGACCGGGAAACTTCAGGGGTCATGGTCTTTGCCTATTCCCAAAGAGCCAAAGAACACCTCAAAGAGCTATTTTTTCATCACGACATCGGCCGCACCTACTTCGCCATCGTTGAGAACAGGATCGAAGAAAAAAACGGCTCCTGGAAAAGTTATCTGATCGAAGATGCCACCTACTACGTCAAAAGCACCTCTTCGTCAGAAAAGGCAAAGCTCGCCATTACCCATTACGAAGTTGCGGGGGTTTCCGACCATTTTTCTTTTTTGCGCCTGAAGCTTCAGACGGGAAGGAAAAACCAAATCAGGGTGCATTGCAAGGAAGCCGGGTTCCCAATTGTCGGCGACCAAAAATACGGCGCGTTGACAAATCCCCTGGAGCGCCTTGGCCTTCATGCAGAAACGCTGATCTTTACCCACCCCGACACAAAGAAGACCATGCATTTTGAAGCGCCCCTGCCCGCTTCTTTTAAACACTTCATGCATAAAGCAAAACAATGATCTTTCTCGCCCTCCTCCAACTCCTTTCCTCGCCTGTAGAGACAGATGTATTGTTCATCCCTGAGCATGCAGGGGAAACAAAAGACTTCATCCCTGTCCTCGAAGAGCTGAAAAGACAGCGAAAATCTTTCCGCATCCTTCCTCTTGGCACTGCCAAAACGCTCATCGACCGCGAAACTTTTTCTTTCGAGATCATCGATATCGAGGACTCCAAAGTAGAAAGAATTTCCGAACTTGTCAAAGCAAAGATGGTGGTCACCGGCGTTGCCACACTCAGACAAAAAGAGATCCTCGAGCTCTATAAAAATAAGGGTGTAAAGACCTTTGCGTATTGGGACAACCCAGAGCCTAGGGGCGCTGCCCCCTATTTTCAGACAGCACTGAAAGTCCAGGAATCTGCCGGGTTCCTTCTCACCCCTTCGAAATATGTTGAAACAGCAAAAGAGTTTTCATCTAGGGCCCCTGAAACGAAGATAACTGTCGGCAAACCCTCTTTAGAGCAGTGGCAAAAAGAAATCCGCCACATTGCCATAGCAGAAACGATAAAGAAAGCACACCTTTCTACCATGAAGCCGATCACGACCTTCGTATGCACTTACGGAGAAAGTTACGAGAAGGCTTTTCAGCTCTTTGTTGCAAGTGTAAATAAGACGCCGGAAAGCCAGGTGATCTTCCAAGTCCATCCTGCATCAACCGGAGAGTTTGAGACAAAGCACTGCAAAGAGCACCTAAGTCCTTCCATCCCCTACTTGGTCGCTTCATCAAAAAGCCTCTCTTTACTGACCATGTCAGAGAGCATCGCAATATCAGACAAAGTGTTGACCTACAACTCATCCGCAGGCTTTCAGGCTTTTTTTGCAGGCAAGGAAGTGGGCTTCGTCGTCCCGGAGACTGACCCTTATACAAACAGCCTGATCGATACAAAAGCTGCGATGAAGATCTCTTCCGAGAAAGACCTCGCAAAATTTTTTCAAAGTAAGGGAAATGAAGACCCTGAAGCCCTCTTTAGCCAAATGGGCTTTCCTCAAAACAGCACGGAGCGTTTCCTTGAAACGGTCCTCGCCAATTGTAAGGAATAAGCCCTAGCGGCAAGTCCTTGCGACGAAAGGCCCTCAATTGTGAGATTCAATTTCACCGTAATTTGTGGTGATGACCTCGACTTCTTCACGAATAATAAGGCGATGGTTGGCCATCTTGACTAATTGCGGAAGGATCTTTTCGATCTTTTCATTGGTATCGATAAATTCAATAACAAGCGGCAGTCGGGCCCCAATGTCGACAAATGTAGCCGTCATCACTTGGCTGTGCCCGGTAATTCCCGCTACGGTGCGCAATACTGTAGCCCCTGCGAGTCCATTCTCATTTAGAAAACCGAGCACCTCCAAATACAGAGGCCGCCGGTTCCATGTATCCGCTTCATTGATATACATGGAAATTCTGACAGTTTTTTGCTTCATTTTATCACCCGAGCTAAGACAATTCCTATCATGGCTGCAAGAAATGAGAGAAGGTTATTCGACAAAAAGTTCATGCCCGCAAGGCTGTATTGCCCATATTCCAATAGAGAAATTGTTTCATAAGTAAAGGTCGAAAAAGTCGTGTAGGCACCGCAGAAGCCTGTCGCTACAAAAAGCTTCAATCGAGGGTCTACTATAATCCACTGCGTAGTCAAAGCAAAAAAAAAGCCGAGGATCAAACTTCCGGATACATTGACAATCAGGGTTCCAAATGGCAAGGAGCTCGAGATGAACTTTATCGAAAACAAATTGACGAGATATCGAAGACTTGCCCCAATTATACCTCCTAATGAAACAAATATCAAATCATATAGCAAGGTAAACACTCCAAGTTTACGTCAATGTACTTTCACCAAATTTTTGATTCAATATTTTTTTAATCGCAATTGTTAGCTTTAGGAGTAAAAAACAATCTCTGATCAAGTTCACTTGGCTGCCTAGCGCGAAAAACCGGCTCTTGTGAGCTAGAGGAGAACTCTGCATATGCATATTTAAGTCCCGGGCCGATCGAATAGGTCCCGGACTCATTCCAGATAGTAAGGCTTCCGCTATCACATCCAAAATAGGAAACCCCCTCAAAAATTCGGATTGTACCGATCGTACCGCGTATCCCCATAGTAGCTGTTGGCGTTTCGAATGAATACTTGTCAGGATTTGTCTTTGCAATTTTTCCGCTGATGAAACGAAGCCCTCCTTTTGCAAGGTTGCTGGAAAAATTATTACTGGTCGCGTCGGGCTTATATTTATAATTTTGGATTGTATACTCACTATCAGGAATCACACTGAGGAGCGTACCGTCTGTAAAACGGATTTTGATGAAGGAGTCTTTTTGAGTGACGATTTTGTCTAGTTCATAGATGGAAGAGCCCTGATCTAATGTAGATTGAGCTCCCCTTCTCAAGACATTCACCTTCCCGAAGACTCCTATGGTTGTCCCAATGCTTTCAGCAAAGCAAAGGATCGGTGCGAGCAGGATCAAGAAAAATATTTTCATAAAGAAGGCTCTTTTTAATAACTACCAATAACCCCAAAGTGAATTTTACCAAAGTGACTTCCGATTTCCGGACCCTTATGGAGCTTAAAGCCCCAATCTAATCGACAAGACAGGTTGTTGCCAAGGAAATAGCGGATCCCAGGGCCGACGCCGCCCAGCCATTGCGATTTTTTTTGTCCGGGAACGGGAGTAATATCAACACCGTAGGAAAAATCAAGAAAAACCAGCATATGCATGGCATCGACAAGATCGGCATTCTTTTTTGTGAACACGCGCCAAGTAGGAGTATGCAATTCGTTGTTGAGCAGAAATGCATCATCTTGGTTGACGATCCTTTCGTCATAGCCTCGCACTGTGGTATACCCGCCAAGTCCAAACTCCTCGCTTGGCAGGAGAGTTGTCGAGCTGACTTGTCCTTTTGCTGAAGTCACAAAAATAAATTCCTTTGGAAGCAAAAGCCTGTAGTCAATGGTAGCAAAGCCATAGATCCATGTGTTTTTTGCTCCTGGGCGGAGGCCATTGTAATCCTTGTTGCTTTGATCGGCGATCCATTCGACGGGAGACCCAAAAAAGGTGATTGAGTAATCAATCGCATATTTAGGTTGTTTATAAGTGCCGTAGTACCCTACTACTAATTGCGTAAGGTTTACAGGTTGATGGAAGGGAGCAAGCCCCGTGTCCGAAGTAAAGAACAAATCGTTGTTTGTCCTTTTAAAATCAAACCCGCAAGAAACTTCATGGCGAAGTGTAGAATAGGGCAATAGAGGGATGGTGTACCTCAGGCTGGCCTGTCCACTGAATCCGCTGACGGATTGCATGGGAAATGTGGTCTTGGGCTTGATGTTCGCGTAGCCCCCGTAGATATTGAGGACATGTTTCCAAGAAAGAGGCGCCAGATACTGGACCGTATGCGCTTGCATACGTTTGAACTCGCTTGTTGTATATTGGTAGTTGAAAATATGTTCCATCCCCGCGAAGTTACCCCATCTGAACCCAGCGTATTCCATTACTTTTCCGGTGGGATCGAGCCCGGTATTATCAACACCGGCATAGACTTGAAAGGGCAGCCGATCTTGAACTAGAAAAATGACATCAGTTGTGCCTTCGACCTCTCCCGGTTCGTAGATCGCACTGACATTACGGAAAGGGTTCCTGTTGTAGAAATTTAAATCTCTTGTCATCAGCTGGTTGTCGATATGGTCTCCGGGTTCAAGATCGATAGCGCGCTTAGAGCATAGAGAATGGCTCCATGTACAGTTTCCTTCGACAGAGACTGAATTTACGCGGGCTTCGATGACGACGAGCTGCAAAACGCCGGAAGAGAGTTCCTGGGGAGGTATTTCAATAAGAACAAAAGGGTGCGAATAATCCTGGTAAAATTTTGCAATGGCATCGCGGATATTGATGATGCTGCTTTGGGTCAACTGTTTTTGAAAATACAGTGGTTCAAGTTGTTCCTGAAGTTTCTTGGCAGGGCCGGGAAGGTCAATATCAATGATCCGTAATCCCTGGACATTACCAAGTTCCGGGGCATGCAAAAGAAGTTTGTCAGATGAAACAAGAACAATTCCTTTGGTATTGGCAATTAATACGCGGCCAGGCTTTGTTTTTTCTTCGGTCTCAGCCGCTACAATAGCCCTGCCCTGAACTTCAGTCAATAGCTCATTCGACTGCAAAGAGGACAATGCGGCGATGGGAAATAGAAAAGGAGTTAATCGAAACATAATGCAATATTTCCTGTTAAGGGCAATGCTTTTCCGACATCGAATCGTTAAACGCATTTTTGTTTTCATTTTGTGTTAAAGGGATCGCTTGTCCATTTCCTTCATACAGATTTCGCGTCACAATATCATAGGAAGGACTAAAAGAGAATAGGTTCGTAATCACAGTATTGGTCACAGCAACGTGGGTTATTGCCGCGGCCCTCACAGCAGGAGGGGCGGGAGGCGGGGGCGGAGGAGGAGCGGATTGCTTGTAGAAAAATGTATAGGGAAAGCCTCCCAAAAGAGAAGTGCTATTAGAATAAAATACATCCCACATTTCCGTCGCTGTGTTTACATAGAGAGTCCCGGGCGTGAATGTAGTCGGTGGGGAACCATTGCCTAATATAGTTGCGCTACTAATCCTATTTTCATTTCGCGCTGCAGTGAAAAGGCGTGTGGCCATGTTCGCAGCGACCGTGATTTCGCTCATACTGTCCGTCGTAAGACCTCCGCGCCCTACGCTTGAAGGATGGGCGTAATCGACCACGAGGGTGATATTACCTCCTCCCGGGCCATCGGGATTTATCGTGGTAATGCTAGAGCTGGAGAGACTGGCCGAATTACCCACTAAAATAAGAATATCGTCAGTATAATTATTTATGGAAGAACTGTCCGTCATCGATAAATTAGAACCGACGGTTAGGCTCAGACTGCCGCTGTCCACAAATATAGAACCGATGTTCATTGTCAAACTGCCGCCTATCGTCCAGTCGGTATCACCATCACTCAAAAAACCGGCGCTCGAAATAGTGCAACTGCCGCTTATCGATGCATTCACAGGTCCGCTAGACTCAATGAATTCTGTAATATTGCAATCTTCTGCGGAAGTAAGAACAACACTAGTCTCGCCAATTACGAGTCCATTTATATTCAGGTTTCCTCCAGAAGAGAGAAAAATGCTTCCATTGCCAATTACATCTCCATTAATATCCAAATCTTCGACTGCATCCAGTGTCAAATTACTGGTTGAGGACCAAATGATGTCATCAACGACGGTAATTATCCCGGTTCCTGTTGAACTGGAACATCCCGATGTTGCAATCGTCACATTGGAAGTGGCTAATAGATTTGTTAAGGTCGTAACAGATAAATTTTCAGTCCCCGGAGTACAACAAGGTTTGTAGTCGCCTGAAGGAGAAAAGCAATTCGTCGGGCAGGATGAGCAGGAATCAGGGCTATTACTGATCGTAATATCATATGGGTCCAGAAGAAGCTGCCCAAAATTGCCCTTAGGTGCGCTTGTATCTGCAAGTCCTTTGAATTCTAAATGGCCTCCTGAAACTTCGATCAATCCGCCGTCCCCGGCAACAGGTCCTCCCCTTGCTTCAACAAGGCCAAAATATCCGGTAGCTTCCCCTCCCCAAATAATGACTTTTCCGCCGTTTCCTTCCGTCTGGGCATTGGCCCGTATGATGGCATTTTCTGCCACAAAGGTCACATCTGCATTGAGCACTTTCGGATTATTCCCTTGATAATCCCCTCCGATAAGGATTTCTCCGGCGCCCTTATCTCCGGAGGCCTCAATTTCGGCTCCTTCTAAAAGGTAGACCTCTTTTCCAAGGAGTTGGATGTTCCCGCCGTGTTCTCCTTGCTTCGCAACGATTTGTCCGGAAATATCCGCCCGACCATTTTCAGCAATGAGAAAGACTTTACCCCCCTCCTCATGAATGGCCAAAGCATCGATCTTTCCAGAAGATTTAATCGCTTTGGCAAATGGGGTGACCCCAGATTTGAATTCTGCAACCAATGTTTCGATCGTTCCAGAGTGTTCTAACGCTGAAGACTCCTGCTCTTCAGGGGTAGAAACGGGAAGGCGGATAAAAATACGCTCTTCCCCTTTTGGCTGAAGTAAGATCTCCTGGCCGCATCCGAAAAGGACATGTCCCTGAGGCGCTTGAATGCTCCCCTGGTTATCAACATTTTGTCCGATGAGAACGACGTCTCCCTCACTAGCAACTATTGTGCCCAGGTTCACAACCTTCTTTACCGAGTCTCCTTTGAAGAGCAGTTCTTCGCCCTTTAAAAAATCTTCGTTGATGATGTCCAGCGTCGATGCGACAAATCCTGCCGTTTCAATGCGTCCATGGGGGCCGACCACAACACCGTTCTTATTTATGAGGAACACTTTGCCGTTTGAAAGAAGGGATCCGTCGATCCTACTCTCCGAAAAACCGACAACACGGTTCAAAATGGCAGATGTTGCATCTGCTTGTGCAAAACGCACGCGTATGTCCTTTCCAATGGAAAATGCATCCCAATGTATAACCGCTTGCTTGCCGCTAGATATGGTGATGACGCCTTGAGCATCGACCATGGGCGCCATTGCTTCCCCGGAAATAACCTTAAAGCCTTGGGGAGCTGATGCAAAGGCAATACAACTGAGGGAAGAGAAAATCACCGGCCAGACATAATTCATATTTTACCCTCTATTATTTCGTTTCAAAGTTGTAGGCCCCATCCCAATCTTTTTCCGGAGGCGAGATAAGAAATTTGGCGATTCTGTCGAGGTAAATTTGATAAAGAGGAGCATGGGATTGGTCCAAGGTTTGAAGTTCGAGAAAGGCTGCCTTGGCCTCGAGAAAATCTTTGTGCATGTAGGCTTCGAGAGCTTTTTCGTGTTTTTGAACATATGTAATTAGATCCTCTGTTACCTTGCCGCTTGGACAAACGAGTTCATAAATATATTGAGCCATAACTTTTCCTTTAACACGAACAAAATCTAATTTTCTAAATAAAAAGTCGTTTTTAGCGTCTTCGCGTGTTTTTTGATCTACGATAATGTTGACGTGGTAGAATTTTGTGAGCGATTCCAGACGGGATGCAAAGTTCACAGTGTCGCCGAGCACAGTATAAGAAAGACGGTATTTTGACCCCATATCTCCGACGCTCATAGACCCGGTGGCCATTCCGACTCCAAGGCGGATCCGGGGCAAATTTAGACTTGCGAGCTCTTCATTCACATTCTCGAGGGACATTTGGATTTCATAGGCAGACGTTGCCGCATTTTTAGAATGTTTGGGATCCTCTAAAGGGGCGCCCCAGAAGGCCATGACCATGTCCCCGACGTATTTGTCAATGGTCCCTTTGTTTTGGAAAATAATCGCCGTCACAGGTGTAAAAATTACAGAGAGGAACTTCTTTATTTCTTTGGCTGTCATCTTTTCGGAAAGGGTGGTAAAATTACGGATGTCCGTAAATAAAACGCTCATTTCTTTATTCTCTCCCTCCATGGAGAGCTTGTTCTGGTTTGTATTGAGAATTTGTTCCACGCGCTCGCTAGGAAGATATTGATTAAAAATTGACCGGATTTTTTTCTTTTGTCGTGTTTCCAAGAAGTACCCCATGACCATATCCAGGAAAAATAAAAAGCTCAATGTAATGATCGGGGGAGCGATGGGGAGGATAATGTCTTTTTGCATCCAAAGGGTGTTGTATCCTATGATAAGTGCGAGAAATAAAATAAGGTAGACGAAAGAAACTTTTATTGGGCTTAAATATGGGAATACAATAGCAGAAAGAAGTCCGAAAAAAAGAATGTTTGCGATCGTAGCTCCTTTTTCCCAATTGGGCTTGTAAGGAAAGTACTTGTCGATAATGCCTGATGCGATAGTAGCGTGTATTTCTACACCGGGAAATACAGGAGCGATCGCCGTAGAGAACAGATCTCCCATGGCCGATGCTGTGGAACCGATAAAGATCAGCTTATTTGCAATCTCACTGGTTGCGACGTTTCCGCTTAATA
>JASHWM010000184.1 GCA_030044075.1 Candidatus Rhabdochlamydia sp.
TAGACCTTCCAGAAATCCAGGTTCCTGTTTTTTTTCTACAGCGTCCTCGTTTTTTCCATGGAACGCTGTCAAAAGGTTAGAGGGAGTAGCTCGTAAAAAATAACGGACAAAGGGGATAATCAACAGGGTTAAAAGCCCAAGGCACATGATGGACAACGCATCTGTCGAAAAACCTAACCGGTGCGGCAATCCTCCCACGCTATAGGGCAGGATGACCCCTCCAAGCTGGCCGATCGCCACTACTAAAGGAAAACCTTTTTTTGCAGATCCATGTTCTGTCGTGTCTGCTGCAAATGCCCAAAACAGGGCCACTACCAAGGAACCAAAACTCTCTACGAATAAATACCATGCGTACCCAAGGACCTTTGTTCCAGCAAGGGCTATGAAAGACCTCTTTGCGATCTCTTCTGCAGGGCCCTGTGTCCATGCCATTAACGCGCTAAAGCAAAGAATAGAGATCCCATAAAATGCGGGCAAGATGACCAGCATCTTTTCCCTGGAGGTCTTTTCAAGAAGCCTGGTGTAGAACATCACCAGGGGGAGGAGCGCAATAACGGACACTGTTTTTGCAAACGGGAGCTGTAAATTGCCAACAAGCTGGATGAATACAGCATCTTTTAAAGGCCGGAGCGTCCAATAGACCCCAATGATCAGGGCAAAAATCACACCCATCCTAAGAAATTTTTTAAACTCTTCTCTTTGAAAATTCCCAAAATTGAATCGGCAGATCCATTGTAAAAATCGCAATATACCACTTGTATTATCCATAAATTCACCTATATTTCCTAAAATTTCAGGATATCCTCTTTTTTATAATTTGTGTTGTTGATATATTCGATTTTCAATATCTAAAAAATCGATTTGAAATACGGGGGTTTTTTATGAAAGAATCAGGCGATCCTAATGCTAGACAGGTTCTTGAGGAACAATTATTGCAAAAGCTAGAAACTTCATTAAAAAATTTGCGTATTGCAGATGTGGAATTATTTATTACAGCGGCCCACATGAAAAACCTGGGGAAATCAGCTGCTTTCCACCACTTGAGCCAAAGTGCGACAAGCACGGCGATCCAAAGGGTGGAAGCCGCTTTTGGCGTGCCCCTTTGCACACATGAGAAACGCCAGTTCCGTTTGACAAGAGAAGGGCAGATACTTTTCCCAAGGATTGAAAGTTGGCTCAAGCAGTTAAGAGGTTTAATTACATCCAAAGATCAAATCCCTATTCGTCTTGTGACAACTCATGCGATTGCGCAAATCGCTGTTCCAGCGCTTCTTGCTTTTGATCATATTGAATATAATCACATGCGGCCAGACCATGCCTATGGGGCTATTTTGCATGATGAGGCAGACATTGCCCTAGTCCTTGATAATTCACCATGGAAAGGTGTCATTGCGGCGGAGGTCGGAAAGGGGTCCTTCCAACTGTATTCGAGCGATAAAGATGCGCCGATCAAACCTGTGCTATTGCCTGAAGATCAAATGGAGGTCTTGTCTCTTAAGCAGAGCTGGCAACAGGCGCATGGCTACTCGATCCCGGTTAAATCACGTATCCCGAGCTGGTCTTTGATAGCAAATATCTGTTCTGAATCAAAAGAGATTGGGTTCCTCCCTGATTTTTTAGCAAAAAAAATGAATTTGCACCCCGTTCTATGGCAGCCGGCCGCCTCGCAATACCGCGTCCTGGCGATCTACCGGAATGCCGGCAAACACTTGCAGGAGAGGTTTGATCAGTTGTTGCGCGAATTAAGAAGGGTTTTTTCGATCGATTAAGTATACAAAAACTTCCATTTTTTGTATACTGTAAACTAAAGAGGTAATGGAAGAATATAGGTATTTATCTATGAACAACTTAGGGATTCGGCTCCAACAGGCAAGGAAAGCGGCTGGACTAAGCCTCCGAGCATTTGCTGATCTTGTGAACTTAAGCCATGCTGCTATCAAGAAATACGAAGATGGGGATGTTTATCCTTCTTCAGACATGCTCATAAAGTTGGCAAAAGCTCTTAAAGTTCGCGTTGATTTTTTTTTCCGTCCAATCAAGGTATCTCTTGAAAATGTAAAATTTAGAAAGCGAAAAAAGTTAAATGGAAAAGCGGAAGAAGCTATTAAATTTGAGGTGATTAGCCAGATCGAACGTCGCCTAGAATTAGAGAATCTTTATCCTTCTTCTCCGGTGCCTATATTTGAACTTCCAGATGATTTGCCTCAGAAAATTAATAGCCTCGAAGAAATAGAGGCGGTCGCTGTGAACTTGCGTAATCGTTGGAAACTAGGACTAGCTCCAATCCATGATCTTATTGATGCTTTTGAAGCCCAAGGAATAAGAGTGTTTATCATTGATATTGATGAAGAACATTTTGACGGTCTTTCTACTGTGATCAATGATCAGCCTATCATTGTGATTAGCTCAAGGTGGCCTGGTGATCGGCAGCGGTTCAATTTAGCCCATGAACTGGCTCATTACATTTTTATCAACCATCTTCACCCTAAATTAGATGAAGAGCAAGCGTGCAATCGGTTTGCAGGAGCATTTTTATTTCCTAAAGAGGCAGTATTTCAAGCGATAGGAAAAGAGCGCAGGGCCATAGAATGGCAAGAAATCCTTTTGCTAAAAGAACAGTTCCAAATAAGCATGGGAGCTATTTGTCATCGTCTTAAGGATTTGGAAGTGATTCAAGAGTCCTATTACAAAAGTCTGATGATCCGTTTCCGACAGAAGGGATGGCATCGAAAAGAGCCAGGACGCGAAATTCCCTCTGAAAAAGCCCATACTTTCATTCAAATGGTCTTTCATGCCCTAGGTGAAGAATATATTGGGGAACCAAAAGCTGCAGAACTGTTATCCTGTTCCATCACTCAACTAAAAGCGATTCGCCAGGTTCAAAATTCCCATGCTTCTTATCAGCGATGCTAATATTCTTATCGATATCGAAAATGGTCTTTTAACACCTGCCGTTTTCCGTCTTTCTTCTGAAATTGCAGTGCCTGACATACTTTTTGAATTAGAACTAAGAGAACGGTATAGCCATCTGCTTGATGCAGGTTTGAAAATTAAAAGCCTTACCCCTGAATCGGTCAAAAAGACAGAATCTTTAACGGCACAATATCCCAGGCCCAGCATGATGGACCATTCTGCTCTAGCTCTCGCAATTCAGGAGCAATGTCCTCTTTTGACTGGAGACAAAGACCTGCGAATTGCTGCCAAAAAAGAAAACGTTGAAGTTCATGGAACAATATGGATTGTTGAGCAGCTTCTAAATCAGAAGCTAATACAGCTCCATAGAGCTAAGGATGGCTTTGATATCATGAAAGCAAAAGGCAGTCGCCTTCCCTGGACAGATGCTGATAAGCTGATCAATAAATGGGAGCTGATTGCGTCCAACAATGAATAAGTGGTTTATTTTCAGATGCTTCACGAATAAATTGTCTAAAATTTGCTAATTGGGATCAGGACCTGGCATTTGAAAAGATTTTCTATTCTGCACTATCTAGCGAGAGATGTTTCCCAGAATCACTAGGATTAATATTCAATATATGAGGAACGATAATTTTCGCGCGCTCCTCGGCTGTAGGATATTGGCCAGCCTCTTCCGAAAGTGCTTTGTGAAGCATGTCGGTATTACTCGCTCCAGGGGCTAGGGTGACAGCAATTAACCCTTGAGGCAGCTCTTGCGATAAAGATTGCGTGAGCCCTTCGATAGCAAATTTCGACGCGCAGTAAGGTGAAAAACTTCCCCACCCTTCGCACCCAGGTGAAAACGTTATTTTCCCATTCACTCCCCATCCAGAAGATATATTGACGATTATCCCTTCCCTTTTTTGAAGCATCAACGGAATAAAGTGGCGCAGCATATTCACCGTGCCCAATACATTTGTATCCATGATATCAGCAAATTCATCCGAAGGAATTTCCCAAAGCACTTTTGGATGATTAATTAATCCCGCATTGTTAATCAAAATGAAGGGGATTCCCATTTTTGACGCGACTTCTTTAGACCAGTTAGAAACAGACAGGTCATCTTTGATATCAACTACAGAAAACAGATGTTCAGGCCCATATTTATTTTGCAGCTCTTGCACAGTCTTTACCGACCGTCCGCAGCCTGCTACCCTCCACCCGGAGCGGATGAATTCTCCAACAAGCGCCAACCCGATCCCCTTAGTCACTCCTGTAATAACAACAAGTTTTTTTTCAATCATGAAGTTCGATTCCCATTCTACAGTATTACCAAAACAATTCGCTCCAAACAACGCAAACAGCATTGCTAAAATTCTAAACACGTCTTTCCTTTGATAAAACTATATGTAGCTTAAAGTAGTCTACTTTTTCTTTATAGCCTTTCACAACTTCTATGTCACGGCCAACATGGTGATGAACGTAGCGTCTTGCGTAAAGGAAATTTTTGAGTGCTCTGAAAAGGAATGGGGCAGGGAGCCCTTGACCCTGCGGCCTAGGGCTTTTAATCTTTAGAGCGTCTTTATATCGAAATCTTCAAACTCTAAAGCAGGGGATGTATGATAAAATTGGCACAGGGCCAATCGGAAAGTTTCTGCCCGTTCTGACAGTCCATTTTCACAGTATGTTTTCACTTGCTGATAGATCGCTTGTTTAAAGGGTTCGGCGTCGGTTTCAGAGCCGTTAAGGTTGTCATTGCTTACTCGAAAAGGGTAGCCCGCGGCCATGGAAAGGATCCATTCCATCGCTTGAGGCTTGACCTCCACACTTTGGAAAAGAGCTTGTTGCGTTGCTGTACGCCCATCTGGTGCATACCAATAACCAAAATCGACCAATTTTCGGCGGTCTTCACCAGCGATCAACCAATGGGAGCACTCATGTAACGCGCTTGCAAAAAAGCCATGCGCAAAAAAAAGTTGGCTGTGCTTTTGCGTTTCATTTGCGGGTAGATAAAGCGGCTCATCTGTTCCTTTAACCAGCAGGGTATTGTACTTTTCAAAAAAACACTGATTAAAAATAGTGATCAGATCTTGATGCTGATGGGTGATATTTGACATAAACATGTTTTGTTTGAAACTAGGAGGGAAATTATGCTCAAATGCCCTGATAATTGTCAGGATATTTTCTGATCTATGGGGAATAATATTTCGATAACTTAAGATTCGATCAGAAGATCTCAATTGACATTTCAAAAATTTAATTATATCAAGAATATTTCTGAAAGGACATGTTTTTGATGCTCAAGAAGTCCTAGAAAACTGAACTTAATCTGCTGATTTATTATCATATATTTTTTCAAGACTTAGACAACTGGGTTTAGGAGAGGCTGTTGGAATCCCTTAGATTATCAAAAAACAAAGAAGTCGTCCTCAAGGCTTTTGACACGCTATTTAATAAACGCGACTATGTGAAGGCAGAGGCTTTTTGGTCTCCGAGCTATATTCAGCATAGCGCTCATATCCCACCCGGGCGGGAAGGCCTGTTCAATTTAGTCAAGAGCCTGCCTCCTACTTTAAAGTATGAACCGGGAATGATTGTCGCTGAAGGCGATCTTGTGATGCTTCATGGAAGATTTTCAGGTTTTGGTCAACCAACCGCCTGGATTGTAGTAGATATTCTGCACATCACAAGTGGCGTTCTTACCGAGCATTGGGATGTCATTCAAGATGAAGCTTCCCATGAAACTTCTAAGAGCGGTCTTCCAATGTTTGGCGAAAAATTTGATAAGTAAGGGGAAATAAAGCATGGCTGATAAATTAGCGACAAAAATTGTTTTGGCAGCAAGGCCAAAGGGAAAGCCCGTTGAAGGAGATTTTCGCATTGAAAAGTTTCCCATACCTCAAGCAGGGCCAAAAGAGCTACTGTTACAAACACGTTATTTATCTCTTGACCCTTACATGCGTGGGCGCATGGAGGATGTGAAATCCTATGCTCCACCATTGAAAATTGGAGAAGTAATGACGGGAGAGAGTGTGGCTGAGGTCATTCTGTCAAACAATCCTGATTTTTCAGCTGGAGATCTAGTTCTTGCCAATACTGGCTGGCAAACCCATTATCTTTCAGATGGCAAAGGGCTAAAGAAGATAGATCCAAATATTGCCCCTG
>JASHWM010000185.1 GCA_030044075.1 Candidatus Rhabdochlamydia sp.
GGCGAGTTTTGCAGGCAGGAGAGGAACTGGAAGGACTGCAGGGCCGTTTTGTTTTAGTTGAGACACGGGAGCTAACTGCTATTATACTTTCTTGGGATCCTTTTGACGAACAGTTGGATTTTCCCCAAGTGATAAAAGAATGTTTGCCAGAAGGGTTTGAGTTCAATCCCGGGACAGAACAACAAATTTTAGAAGCCATCAAAGAGGACCTTCTCCATAACGATATCCCCATATTTTTCTATGACGCTACAAAAAGGGAGGTCCTTTATCACGGCATTGTCATTGGGAAAAAAGAAGAAATACCATTTAGAAAATTGTAAAAACACTTTTTTTGTGCCGCGATTCTTTGTGCTCTCGCGCCGCTTGTGCACTATTTTTCAATCAGGTATATAAGATTTTTTTAGCAAATAAAGCCTGCTCATGGATCAAACAAAAGAACACGCGCGCATCTACAATGCGCTAGACCAGAAGATCCCTCCCTGGAGAAAGTGGGGGGCGTATGTGTCGGAAAGAATGTGGGGGACTGTCAGGGAGGACTATAGTCCTGATGGCAATGCATGGAACTTTATTTCCCATGATGAGGCGAGGTCAAAAGCATATAGGTGGGGAGAGGACGGCATCGCAGGGTGGTGCGATCAGATGCAGGAGGTCATACTCTCTTTTGCTTTCTGGAATGGCAAAGACCCGATCCTCAAAGAAAGGCTCTTTGGTCTCACTCCTTCCGAAGGCAACCACGGGGAAGATTGCAAGGAATATTATTTTTATCTGGATGGGACGCCGACCCATTCCTACATGAAGTACCTGTATAAATATCCTCAGGAAGAGTTTCCCTACAAAAAGCTTGCCGACGAGAACAAAAAAAGGACGGAGAAAGACCGCGAGTACGAGCTTGTGGACACAGGTGTTTTTGAGAAGGGGAACTATTTTGATATTGTCATCGAGTATGCCAAACTTTCTGAAGAGGATGCCTGCATCCGCCTTGAGGTCTTCAACAGGTCGGAAAATGAGGCCTCGGTCCACATCCTTCCCCAGATATATTTTCGCAACAGGTGGGCATGGGACCCTAATGTGAAGCAGATACAAAGCATTGAGGAAGGAAAAGGAGATGGCGGCTTTTCCTGTCTGTATGCCGACACCTCAAACCTCCATCCCATGGACTGGGGCCCGATAGGCTACAGCATCCCTTCGCTTTATTTATATGGGGAAACGCCAAACGAGCTTCTTTTTACACACAATGATTCGAATAATGAGCGGCTCTACAATGTCAAAAGCCGCACTCCCTATGTCAAAGATGCGTTCCATCGCTATGTTGTGGGAGGTGAAAAAACAAGCGTCAGCCCGGAAAAAAAAGGGACGAAAGCATGTTTTTATTACGAAGATATCAAAATTGGCCCCGCGCAATCGCGCGTCTTTTACTTTCGCCTTACCCCTTCCAAAGAAAAGTCTCCTTTGAGCGTAGTAGAAAAGACCATCAAAGAAAGAAAAAAAGAAGCGGACGAATTCTACAGGGCAGTCCAAAGAGAGGACGCTACAGAAGAAGACAAGATGATCCAGAGGCAGGCCTTTGCGGGAATGGTTTGGAGCATGCAATATTATTCTTATGATGTGAAGAGGTGGTTTGAAGGGGACGATCCCGCATCTCGGCCTCCTTCCTCGCGTTACATGATCCGCAACTCCCACTGGCTTCACATGCATGCCCATGAGGTCATCTCCATGCCAGACAAGTGGGAGTATCCGTGGTTTGCGTCGTGGGACATGGCATTCCATTCGATGGTCCTTGGACTGATCGACCTCCCTCTTGCAAAATACCAGCTCAAGCTCTTTTTAAAGAGCGAATACCAACACCCCAATGGACAGGTCCCCGCCTATGAATGGGGATTTTCCGATACAAACCCTCCCGTACAGGCGTGGGCCCTCTGGCATCTGTACCAAAAAGACAAAGAGGTCCATGGCAAAGAAGACAGGGAGTACCTGGAATTTTGTTTTTTAAAGCTCATGAACAACTTCGGGTGGTGGGTCAACAAGGTCGATAAGCTTGGCAACAACGTCTTTGAGGGAGGATTTCTCGGCCTTGACAACGTTTCGATCATCGACCGCAGCAAACAGATGCCGGGAGGGGGATATTTTGAACAGTCGGATGCGACAGGGTGGATGGGCTTTTTCTCATTGTTTATGATGCGGATAGCCCTTGAGCTTGCCAAGAACCATTCTTTTTTTGAGCAGCTCGCGATCGTCTTTTTGGAACATTTTATCAATATCGCCTCTGCCATGCAGGTGACAAAGTGCAGGAATATCCAGCTTTGGGATGAAGAAGATGGGTTTTTCTATGATGTGATCATTTATCCTGATGGCTCAAACTATAAGCTTAAAGTAAGGTCTTTTGTCGGACTCATCCCTTTTTATGCCCTCGATTTTTTTGATGAGGACGAGCTGGAGAAGTTCCCGCACTTTAGCAAGCGCCTCAACATTTTTCTTAAGATCAACCCTGCTTTGGCAGACCTCTGCATCACTCAGATCCCAGTTGATGGGAAGAAGCGGTTCCTGTTTTCCCTTATGACACTCCAGCAGATGAAGAAGGTCCTTGAGAAAGTCTGCGATAGCAGCGAGTTTCTCTCATCGTATGGGCTTAGGAGCCTCTCGAAGGCCCATCAAAACAGCCCAGTGACTTTTGAAGGGAGCACTGTCGGCTACGAGCCCGGGGAGTCGCTAGAAAAGATCAAGGGAGGCAACTCCAACTGGAGGGGACCGATCTGGTTCCCTGTCAATTTTCTTTTCCTGGTAGCCCTAGTGCGGCTAAAACAGGCTGTTGGAAGATCGTTCAAGGTCAAACTGGGCGACATGGAACTGACACTTGGCGAGCTCGAACAATCCCTTCAAGAATCTTTAATCAATATTTTCAGGAAAAACGACTCCGGCGCTCGGCCCGTCCACGGGGACAATGCCCTTTTTGCCCGGCCGGACTGGAAGGACCTTATCCTGTTTTATGAGCATTATCATGGCGACACAGGAAGAGGTCTTGGGGCCTCCCATCAAACAGGATGGAGCGGCCTCCTTGCCAACCTGGTCTCGGGGCTCAGGAAAAACGATTTCCCAAAGTGATCAGCGTTTTGTCTTGTCCTCTACGATTTTGCGAAGGACAAAGGGCATGACCCCGCCATGACGGTAGTACTCGATCTCCATAGGGGTGTCCAGCCTTGTGATGAGGGCAACTTTCCGCGCTTTCCCATCTTTTGTGATCTCAAGAGCGGCTTCCTGTTTTGGTGAAATGGCCTCCTCAAGTCCAAGGATGGAGAAGGTCTCCTGTCCGCTGATCCCCAGACTTTCATAGTTTTCCCCTTTTTTAAACTCCAGGGGAAGGACTCCCATGCCGATCAGGTTGCTCCTGTGGATGCGCTCAAAGCTTTGCGCAACAACTGCCCTCACACCAAGGAGAGAAGTTCCTTTTGCAGCCCAGTCCCTCGAGCTTCCCATGCCATAGTCTTTGCCTGCAAAAATGATCAGGGGCGTGTTTTTTTTGCGGTACGCCTCGCATGCATCGAAGATCGACATCACGCTCCCTTCAGGCAAGAGTGTCGTATAGCCTCCTTCTTTTCCTCCGGCGAGCTTGTTTTTTATCCTCACGTTCGCAAAAGTCCCGCGCATCATCACGTTGTGGTTGCCCCTTCTGCTGCCGTAACTGTTGAAATCGTGTTCTTTGATCCCTTGCGAAATAAGATAGGCCCCAGCAGGGGAGCTGCTGCTAAAGGCGCCTGCAGGCGAGATATGGTCAGTTGTCACCGAATCGCCAAAAAGGGCAAGGCACTGCATGCCTTTCAGTTCTTTCCTCTTGGGAAGTTGCAAGGTGAAGTCTTTGAAATAGGGAGGGTGTTGGATGTAGGTGCTCTTTGGGTCCCATCCATATGTCATGCCGCCGGCGCCTTTAATTTCCTTCCATAAAGGGTTGTCTTCCAGGACATGGGCATAGCGCTCTTTGAACATTTCAGGCTTTAAGCAATCGGCAATGACCTTGTCGATCTCAAGAGATGAGGGCCAGAGGTCTTTAAGAAAAACAGGTTTTCCAGATTTCGTAAATGCCAAAGGGTCTTTTTCCACGTCGATGTCGACTCGTCCTGCAATCGCAAAAGCAACGACAAGGGGAGGAGACATCAAAAAATTCGCTTTTACAGAGCTGTGGATCCTTGCTTCAAAATTTCTGTTTCCGCTCAGGACGCTCGCTGCCACAACGTCATAGGCTTTGATGGCCTCTTCAATTTTTTCATCCAGGGGCCCGCTGTTGCCGATACATGTTGTGCATCCATATCCGACAAGGTTGAAGCCAAGCTTGTCAAGGTAGTGCTGCAGCCCCGACCTGTTCAAGTATTCTGTCACAACCCTCGATCCTGGAGCGAGGCTTGTTTTTACTTTCGGGTCGATGTTCAGGCCGAGCTCGACAGCTTTTTTTGCAACAAGGCCTGCTGCGACCATCACGACAGGGTTGCTCGTGTTCGTACAACTTGTTATTGCAGCAATCACAACAGATCCATGAGTCAGGACAGCAGTGCAGGGATGCGATTTCGAATATCCGGGATTTGCTGTCGCATGCGTGAAGGGACGGTTGGTGACCATTTCAGACTCATCCCAAGCAGCTGTTGGGGACACTTCGTCAACACCTCCGGAATCGTGGTGGGACTGCAATGAAAAATTTCCTTTGGAGTGGATGGGGACCTCAGGGGCCTCTTTCTCTTTACCATACCCGCCTTCTGCGATCGGTTGTTTCAAAAGTTTTTGGAACTTTTCTTTTAACTCGGGAAGATTGATGCGGTCCTGCGGACGCTTTGGCCCTGAAACCGCAGGTGCGACAGTGGAGAGGTCTAGTTCGACCACTTTGGTGAAGTCCAGGTCCCCTTTTCCTGACATGCCAAAAAGTTTCTGCAACGTGAGGTACTCGCGGATCTGTTCAATCTTGCTCTCATCCCTTCCTGTCATCCTCAAGTAATCAAGGGTTTTCTCATCGATAGGGAAGAAACCTATCGTAGCGCCGTATTCTGGCGCCATATTGCCAATCGTCGACCTGTCAGCGACCGTCAGGCTGGAAGCGCCTTTGCCGAAAAATTCGACGAACTTGTCAACGACGTTCTCTTTGCGGAGGATTTCTGTGAGCCTAAGGGCGAGGTCGGTCCCCGTAACGCCTTCCTGGAGCTTCCCGGTGAGGTGGACGCCGATCACTTCGGGGATCTGCAACGTCACGGGCTGTCCGAGCATGGCGGCTTCTGCTTCAATGCCTCCCACACCCCATCCAACAACACCGAGCCCATTGATCATCGGAGTATGGGAGTCTGTTCCGACAAGGGTATCGGGAAATAGCACGGACCCTTCAGGAACTTTCTTCTCCGTGATGACGCTTGCAATATATTCCAAGTTCGCCTGGTGGACGATCCCAATACCGGGAGGGATGACCTTAAAAGTTTTGAATGCCTGCTGGCCCCATTTGAGGAAACTGTACCTTTCTAGGTTCCTTTCGAACTCAAGCTTCAAGTTCAGCAGGTAGGAATCGGGCGTCCCTGAACGGTCGACCTGGACGGAATGGTCGACAACAAGGTCTACAGGAACTTCAGGCTCGATCATCCCCGCTTCGTACCCTTTGTCTGCTACAGCGTTGCGCATCGCAGCGAGGTCGACAAGGAGGGGGACACCGGTAAAATCCTGAAGAAGGACCCTCGACACTACAAAAGGGACCTCTCCTCCTTTCGTTCCCTTTCCTTCCCACTTGGCAAGCCGCACAATATCTTCTTGCTTGACCTTTTTTTCATCGCAGTTGCGAAGCAGGGACTCTAGCATAATACGAATGGAGACGGGAAGGCGGCTGATCTGGCAGATCCCCTGCTCCTCAATGGCAGTAAGGGAATAATAATATTGGTCTTTTTTTCCCGGGATCATTTTGAGGGTATTGAAAGTGTTTGCGAGCTTGGACATGTCATCCTCCCTTTTCTGCTTTGTCGCATACTAATGGAAATGATTTGTTCAGTCAATGGGCGGATCCCAATTTCCCCCGATCGCTTTGTAGATGGCGATAAGATCGCCGGCGAGGGACTGGTCGCTTTCAACAAGCGTCGTCTCTGAAGCAAGGTAGGTCTTCTTTGCTTCGAGGACCTGCGTTTCGTTGGCAAGGCCTGCTTCATAGAGCTGGCCTGTGATCTCAAAGGTCCTTCTGTCCGCAGAGACTTTCAGCACGAGCGAGTCCCTTCGTTTTTGTTCTTCAAAATACGCCACAAGGGCGCTTTCAACATCTTTGAGAGAAGAGATCACCGTTTGCTCGTATGTCAAAAGGGCCTGCTTTTGCAAGGACTTGTTGACATCGATCGTTGATCGCACCCTGCCAAAGTCAAGGATGTCCCAGTTGATCCCAAGACCTACGCTGAACACACGGCTTGGCGCAGTGAAGAGCTTGTCGAGCTTGTAAGATTCAAGGCCGACAGAGGAGCCAGCCTGGTTTGCTGCGCTCAAAGTAATTCCAGTGAGGGCAATATGCGGGAAAAGGTCCGCAACGGCAGCCCCGATCTGTTCTGTTGCCGCGGCAAGCTGTCTTTCTGCGCTCCTTATGTCAGGCCTCCTGCGGAGGAGCTCTGAGGGAAGCCCGACCGGGACCTTGTCTGTGCTTGAAGGGATGGGCCTTTCTTCTGCAAAGACCTCCATAAACCCTTCCGGTTGCCTTCCCAAGAGATACGCAAGGGTGTACGCGGTTTGTTTCAAAGAAGCTTCAAGGACAGGGAGAGCTGCGCGGTCGCTCTCGATTGTGGAGATGAGCGTCGTCAACTGGATCTCGTTGTCCAGGCCAATTTGATACAGGTCTTGCGTAATCTTTAGCTCCTCCTCATCTGCTTCGATCCTTTTTTTTGTCAGATCGATTTTTTTTTGCAAGGCGCGTACAGCTACGTAATTGACCGCAACCTCGCTCACCATAGAAATGAGCACGCTCTCGGCCTCGTCCTGCATGGACTCCCAAGTGTAATAGGCGGCTTTCTTCCCATGGCGGAATTTTCCCCAAACATCGATCTCCCATATCGCATCAAAACCGATTTGGAAGATATTAAATAATGAGGGGAAGAGCCCAGACTGGGCCTGAGGGAGGGAAGTCTCAGGTTTGGGAAATAAATTTTTGCTCAGGCGGCTGCGCGTTGCGACCGCATTCAAGTCGATCTCAGGCCAAAGATGGGACCTTTCAATGCGATATTGCGCCCTGGCCTGCTGGATCTTTTCAATGGCAATGCGAAGGTCGTAGTTTGCTTCTAGAGCTTTTTGTATCAAATCGTCAAGCACAGGATCATTGAACTGTTTCCACCAGTAGCAAAGGTCTGTTTCAACCTCATCCCTCTCTTTTTTCTCTTCAAATTCCGAAGGCATGCTCATTTCAGGCTTATTGTATTTTGGCCCGACCATGCAGCCAGAAAATAATAAAAGAGTTGGCAAGATATATTTTATATTGTTCATTTCTTTTATATATGTTTAGTAAAATTTCATATCAATAATTTATTTTCTCTTGATAGTTTTTAATGTCGTAACTATTTTGAAAATTATGAAAAGAATTGTTATTATTATCTGCGCTATTACTATCCTTCTTGGAGCAGCTCTGTCGTTTTATCTCAACGTGAGAGGACGATCAAACCCAAACGAGCTTGTTCTTTATGGCAATGTCGATGTCAGGCAGGTCGATATTGGTTTCCGCGTGTCTGGAAGGGTAGCGGAGCTTTATTACGAGGAAGGGGATTTCGTTCCTAAGGGAAGCCTGATGACGGTCCTTGACAAATCACCTTACGATAGCCAGATCCTGCAGGCGAGGGCCAACCTTGATTCAGTTAAAGCGGGGCTTGACAATGCTGAAATTTTATTGGGGAGAAGACAGCAGGCGGTAGGGACGGGGGGTGTTTCCCAGCAAGATGTGGACGATGCCCTTGCATCGCGTAACGAGTTCCTTGCAAACTACTATGCAGCAGAGGCTGCTTTGGCGGTCGCGATCGATAATGCAAGCTATACGGAAGTGTACGCCCCGACAGATGGGATTATCCTGACGCGTATCCGCGAGCCGGGGACAGCTGTCAATTCTGTCGACCCCGTCTATACTCTTTCTGTATGTTCTCCTGTCTGGATCCGCGCCTATGTGGATGAGACAGACCTAGGGTCGATCTATTACGGCATGACAGCAGACGTTTATACAGATGGAGGAAGGATCTATACGGGGAAGATCGGTTTTATTTCTCCTGTTGCCGAGTTCACCCCAAAAACTGTCGAAACAACCCAGCTTCGCACAGACCTTGTCTATCGGCTGAGGGTTTATGCCGACAATCCTGACAGGTATTTGAAACAGGGGATGCCTGTCACTGTGAAGCTGCATCGCCACAAGAAGGAAAAAAATGAGTGAGCCTCTTGTCACCATTCGTGGCCTCACTAAAAGTTTTATCAAGGACAGGCCGCCAGCAATCAATGGGATTGATGCCACGATCCCAAGAGGGGAGATCGTTGCCCTTGCCGGCCCGGATGGCGCCGGAAAGACGACCTTGATCAGGCTGATCGCAGGCCTTCTTCTTCCGACAGAGGGAAGCGTTACTGTCGCAGGTTATGACACAATAAAAAATTCCGAGCCCGTCCACGTCCTTACCGGATATATGCCTCAAAAATTCGGTCTTTATGAAGACCTGACCGTGATGCAAAACCTTGTTCTTTATGCCGACTTGCGCGGCGTGCTCGGCAGTGAAAGGGAAGAGACATTTGAAAAGCTCCTGAAATTTACAGACCTTCATCGCTTTACCGAAAGGCTTGCGGGGGCTTTGTCCGGAGGGATGAAGCAGAAGCTTGGCCTTGCTTGCGCGCTTATCAAAAAACCGGTCTTGCTACTTCTTGATGAGCCAAGCGTTGGCGTCGACCCCATTTCCCGGCGCGAGCTATGGAATATGGTCTATTCGCTTCTTGATGAAGGGATCTCTGTCGTCTGGAGCACTGCTTATTTGAACGAGGTGGAACGGTGCCATACCGTCCTCTTGCTCAATGAAGGGAAGCTCCTTTATTTCGGAGCTCCCAGCAAGCTTACCGAACGTGTCAGGGGCCGCGTTTTCAAAGTCACAAATATCCAGGGGAGCCGCCGCAATCTTTTGTTTCAATTTTTGAATCAAAAGAATGTGATCGACGGTGTGATCCAAGGCTACGACCTCCGCATTGTGACCAAAGAAGCTGAAGCGCCTTCCATTCCTTCAAGCCAAATCGGCTATGAGGTCCAAAAAATAGAGCCCAGGTTTGAGGATGCTTTCCTCGATATTCTCGGAGGAGG
>JASHWM010000186.1 GCA_030044075.1 Candidatus Rhabdochlamydia sp.
ACAACAAGGTGGCTGTAGGGGATGAGCATCTCCTTCCAATCTTTGAGCGGAGCTTTTTCTACAGCGACCTCAACAGGTGAGGGCGCTTCAGTTTTTTCCGCTTCCTTATATGTAGCTGCAGGCGTGTAAATGGTCTCGCGCACTTGCTCTTGGTCGATCAAGATGAAACTTGTTGTCCCAAGTGCGACAAGGTCCTGGGAATGGAGCTCTGTCCTGTCCGTGATGAGCTCTCCATTGATGATCACTCCGTTCCTGCTTGCCATATCTTCAATGAACACTTCCTCGTCTTCCGTGACCGTCAACTTGGCATGTTGTCTGGAAACACTTAAATCATAAAAGACGATGTCGCATGTCGCCTGGTCTTTACCAATAATGTAGGTCTTTGATTTTTCCATGTAGAACTCGGCCCCGATATTTGGGCCTGAGATCACTTTCAAAAGCCATCTTTCAAGATAGGGTTTTTCGATTGTCGCTTCGCCAAGGCCTTCCGGCTGTTCAAAAGAAGGCAGCTCCTCATCGGTAATTTGCGTGACCTCGGTAAAGCGGAAGAACGTATTGCCGATCTGGATAATATCCCCTTCGCGCAAAAGGGCAGGCTCGGTGATCACTTTTCCATTTTGTGTCGCTGGGTTGACAGAGCTGAGGTTTTCAAGGACGTAACCTTCCGGGGTCAGCCTGCAGATCGCATGTTTCCTTGATACCATGGAATCTTCGAGCACTTGCGAGGCCACATCGGGATCTCTTCCAAGGATCCATTCTTCCCCTTCTTCAAAGCGGATCAAAAGACCTGTAAGTGTTCCTTCTTCTGCGATTAAGTAGCCTGCCATGGTGTACCCTTATGAAAATTTTTCCGCATCTTCCTGATGCTTTTTTATTTCTTCTCTCCAGTACTCAAGGTAGTTGATAAAATCTTCAAGAATTTCTTGAAAGGCTTTGTAATCCATGTCATACGGTAAACTAATAGAGAGTGTCAAGAACTTCTCCTCGTCGTCCAGGCTGATCGTGCTCCCGCCTGTCCCTTGCCCAATAAAATTCGCGTTCATCACATACGAAAAAAGATCTTCAAGTTTCTTTGCAGGACATACCTCAATCGGAGAGGAGAGAAAAAATCCTGCGTCCAATTCCTGGAAGGTCAGCTGGATGCTATCGAAGCTAAGCTCGAAAGATCCTCTGGATCCTTCCTTCAGCCCAGAAAGAGAAAATTCCCCACATAACTTTTTGAGATATTCTTTGAGCATGCCTATACCCGGGTCAAATTCCTGATTAAAAAACGGCCGTGTATTAATGTAAATAAAATTTTTAAAACTTCCTTATCATGAACGAGATAACATGCCAAAACTATATAAAAATTGTTTGAAAGTTCTAAAATGTTATAATAAATTTTTGAGAGGGGTCTATGCTGAAAGATGAGTTTGACAAGCTGATGGAGCATTTTAATAAGGGCGCCGAAGGAAAAAAAGTGGATATGAACGAAATCCTCGCCCAAAGCGTCGCATTCTTTGAACAGCTCCAAAAGGAATTGAAAGAGGCTTCTCCGGAAGACCGCGACATCATTTTTCAGATGATGAACCAAATGCATGAGAAGATCCATGCAGAAAGTACGCGAATTTGTGAACAGACCGGAATGTCCGAAGAACAGCTCCTTGCCTTTTCAGAAAATCCCAAGAACTTTACCCCTGACCAGTGGATCCAGATCCAATCGACCAAGAAGAAAATGATGCAGACGGGCAGGGTGATCGGTAAGTCCTTGAAAACAAAAGAGGAGGGTGAAGCCCCTCCTTCTCCCAAGAAAAAGGGGCGCCGCCCCCCAAAAAAGAGCCAATGGCTACGCTCCTAATAGTTAACTCTTTAGCCAGTTTAAAATAAAATCTATCTGATTTTGGTTGATAATTCAATTATCTTTGTGTAAAATTATAATTAGATAAATATTAACTAAAGAAATTAATAACAAACTATGTCAGAACTTCTCTATTTACCAGGTATACAGCCAAAAGAAGACAAGCTCCCTGAAATTCCGGACCTTGGGGATCCGTTCATGGAGATGCTCTTTGTGATTTATGAACTTATGCCGGCGGCATTGTCTCTTAAAGAGAGCTGGCTTAGAGACCAAGGACTTACGATGGAAGCCCTTGCGGACTACCAGAGCAGGCTTTCTTTGGCCCAAGATCTTTTTAACGATTTCTACAGTATGGAAAACGGGCAGATGCCCGGTGGCGGATCTCCGCAAGATGCTGCAGAACAGATGCTTACGATATTAGTCGATCTTAGGGAAGACCTTATTGCCCAAGGGTTTATTGAAGGAAGTCCGGACGACCCAGACTCCCTCCTTGGTCAAATGTGCAACAGTTTACAGCGCTTTGTCGATGAGGCTAGGGCATTTCCATCAGGGCCTGCCAATTATTTCGTTAAGATGTATGACGGGATGCCTCTAAAGGACGGGGGAGAAGACAGGTCTGAGTACAAAAAAAGGCTGGACGACCTAAATATCACAGGTACAGGCTTCCGCAGTACCTCTGCCCAGACACAGACCCTCTTTGACTATGATTCTCAGGACTATAAGTCTTGGGTTGGCCTAACTGACTCAATATTAAAGGATTTCATCCAGCAGGTCAATGCCCCGATCCGCGAGTCGATCAACACCCAATAAAAAAAATAATATTTTAATATATTAATAATAAGCGACTTAAATAAGTTTAATTAAAAAACGGTTAAATTTATATTAAAATAATATTAAATTGTAGTATAATTAAAGTAAGGGAACTATTAACTAAGTAATAAGATGTCAGAAATAATAGACTTATTAGAAAGACAGAATGCCAATAAAAAGCC
>JASHWM010000187.1 GCA_030044075.1 Candidatus Rhabdochlamydia sp.
GAACCTGCAGTTTAGATAAGCGATCCTATGCCCCTTTTCGATAATAAAATCTTTATTTAGAGTGCGATATCTTTGGGAGAGGTCTTCAGAAAAACGGGTCAGTTTTTTTACATCCCATCCTTTTGCTTTATTTTCTAAGAAATTTTGGATATCAAAAGAAAAAACCATAAATTTATCTACATGCGAAAAATATAGCGTTATTATACAATAATAATTTCTAAAAACAAAGGGCGTTTATGTATAAAAGAGTGATTTTACTTTTTGCCAGCTTCATCGCTTTTTCTTCACTTGGGGCAGACGTTTCCATTAAAGAGAATCCTCCTGCCAAAACAGAGGAGGAAATGATCGAACTGGAAAATACAACCCTCCATCACCTTGATACAAATTTTTTAGAAAAATTGATCCGCATGTTCAAGCTGGATGTGTTTGTAGAAACAAGCACCTATCTTGGAGAGACTTCTATTGAGTGTGCAAAGTTGTTCAAAGAGGTCTATACCGTAGAGGAAAACCATAAGCTGTTTTTAAAGGCCAAGAAGAAGTTCAAGAACGTCCCGAACGTCTATTGTTTTGAAGGCACTGCCGACACTGTCCTCAAAAAACATTTGCCCAAGATCCAAGGGCGCATCCTTTTCTGGCTTGACTCGCACCATAAATATGCCCTCGATAAAAACCAGGCAATTTCTGCTTTGAACAAAGAGCTCGATGCGATCAAGGCAAGCGAGGTCAAAGATGCCGTTGTCTTGATCAATCAGATCCAAATTTTTCAGAAGACTGAGGAAGATGGATATTCTTTAGATCAGCTGAAGGAATCTGTTTTGGAGATCAATCCCGACTACCAGTTTTGGATCCTTGGGAATATCGCGATCGCTTTTCCCAAACAGGACAACGTACCGGTTTCCCCTCTTGTAAAAGCTTGCACAACAAGCCGTCTTTTCAATGATGAGAACTTCTACCAACAGGTGCTGCAGGCAGAGAAGGTCATTATGGAATCGTTTGCACAAAAAGAGCACCTAATCCTTGATGGGCTCCATGAGGCCTTTACTGTTCAAAAGCAGGCGAAGATCGCCAAAGTTTCCGAAGACCCCGCCATCCATTATATTTTATGGAAGGGCTTGAGCCTCCTTGGGCAAAAGCAATACTTCGAGGCATCAAGATGTTTCCATAGCGCTGTTGCCAAGGGATGCCATCATTGGAGAGTGTATTGGTATATCGCTCAAGCCGAGTACGAAAGAAGGAACCTTCTTGAAGCCGAAAGGGCCTTGCAAAGAGTCCTTAAAGCTGTCCCTGATTTTTCCGAAGCTAAAGAGCTTGCTGAAAAAATCAAGGTCAAAAACTAATGTATGCTCGGGCGGCTGCTTTCGTTCCCCTTCTTTCTGTCCCAGATTGGGAATCGATCTTTTTAAACAAAGAGCTGCCCTTGGACAACCTGGGACTTTTAAGGTCCCTTGAGACCATCGCCTTTCCAGGAACAAAGTTCAAAGTCCACCATAGATTTGAGACGGGCATTTGCCGTGTATCTACCAAAGAGTATACGGTTTCCCCTCTCTATACTCATGAGGCCTTTTTAGAAAAGGCAGAAGAAGGTACAGAAGATCGAATAAAGAAGCTTCCCTCTAAGGAAGAGGTCCTCAGAAGGATGATTTCCAGGGTCGGCGACATCTATATTTGGGGCGGCAACTGTTCCCATGGCATTCCGATGATGCTCTCTTTGTATCCTCCCAAGGGAGAGGTTTCTGAAACAGAAAGGAAGACCCGGACGTTTCAAGGTGTGGACTGCTCGGGCCTTCTTTATGAGGCGGCGGACGGAAGCATCCCTCGCAATACGGGAGACCTTGTGCACCATGGCATCAACATTCCTTTGAGGGGCAAAACAATTGCTGAAATCCAAAACCTTTTGCAGCCCCTTGATCTATTTGTTTGGAAAGGGCACATGTTCATCGTGATCGATAAAGACCATACTATCGAGAGCAAGCATTCAAAAGGCGGTGTGATCATTCGCGACTTTAAAGAACGCTTCGAAGAAATTTTGGAAGAAAAAAAAATCCCCCCAGAGCACTTTGACCCAAATGAGATCGAGGAGTATTTCTTTTTAAGGCGATGGATATAGCTCTTCAATGATATTGGCAACAAGGGCGGTCCATCCTGTTTGGTGAATTGCTCCCAGACCTTTCCCAGTATCGGGATGGAAGTACTCGTGGAACAGGAGGTGGTTTTCCCAGTTTTCCATATCGGGAACGGAAAAACTTCCCCAGAAAGGCCTTTTCCCATTTTTATCTTTTTCAAACAGATGGATCAGACTTCTCGAAAATTCTTTTGCCATTTCCTCAAAGGATGGAACCCCCACCTCTTCTAAAAAGTGTGTTTTTTTATATGCGGCAGAGAGTTTTTTTAAGGCATCGAGCAAAAGGTAATTGGCCGGCATCCATATCGGCCCGCGCCAATTGGAGTTGCCTCCTTTGATTCGATGGAGGGACTCTGCAGGCTCATAACCAATATTCTTATCTTCAAAATGAAAGGGATGTCCTTCGTGGTACTTCGACAGGCTCCTTAAGCCAAATAATGCCCTGAATTCGTCTTTGTCCCAGATGTACTTTAACACGCTCTTGAGCTGCTCTTGCTTCATAATGCTAAGGACAAGTTTTTTCTTTCCGTCCTCCTCTATTGTTGCAATGCAGTTTTCAACCAGGTAGGGACGGTTTTTTATGAACCAGTTGACGCTATAGTAGAAATCGGGGAACTTGGAGATCTCTTTTTGTTCTAACACTTCGATAGCATAGATAGGGATGATGCCAACAAGGGACCGCACCCTGAATTGAGCATAGCTTCCTTCCGGGTATTTTAGCGCATCATAAAAGAAGCCGTCCTTCTCGTTCCACATCTCGCAGTCCATCTTTTTCATTGCATGCGCAATGTAGACGAAGTGCTCGAAGAACTTGATCGCAAGCGATTCATAGACCTTGTTTGTTTCAGCAAGGATCAGGGCAATCCTCATCAGATTGAGAGAGAAAAGGGCCATCCACCCTGTCCCATCCGATTGCTGGAGCTCCCCCTTAAAATTATCTGACCGATCGATGACCGTGATGTTGTCAAGGCCGAGGAACCCTCCCTCAAAAACGTTATTGCCTTGCGCGTCGACGCGGTTGACCCACCATGTAAAGTTCATGAGGAGCTTATGGAAGCATCTTTCTAAATAGCCGAGGTCGCCCTGCCCCTTTTGATTTTTTTCCATGTTAAAAAGATGCAAAACAGCCCAGGCATGTACCGGGGGGTTCAGGTCGGAAAAGTCCCATTCGCATGCGGGCAGCTGTCCGTTCGGATGTTGGAACTGGTCGAATAAAAGAAGCCACAGCTGGTCTTTTGCAAATTCCATGTCGACAGGTGCAAGTGCGATGGCGTGGAAGGCCAGGTCCCACGCTGCAAACCATGGGTATTCCCATTTGTCTGGCATGATGAGGACCCTCATGGAGTTCAGGTGCCTCCAGTGCACATTGCGTATGGAAAACCTTGAAAGAGGCGGAGGATGGTTTGGGTCATCGCCCTTCAGCCATATGTTGACATCGTAGAGATAGATCTGTTTGCTCCACAAAAGCCCGGCCCACGCCTGCCTCTGGATCATTTTTTCTTCTTTCGAGGCATTTTTGGGATGGACGGACTCATAAAACTCATCGGCTTCTTTTTTTCGCAAGGCAAAGACACTTTCGATATTTTCAAAAGGCTTGTCGAGCTGCGAGGGGCTCAGCCTGAAATAAAGAGTAATGGAGGATTTGGGGGCAATCTTAGGAAAGTGATAGTCGATGCCCGCCTTTGTTCCCTTTTGCTGCGGGTTCACACTCTCTTCTTTGTGGATGATGTGGCGGTGAAAGGCGTCCTTATAAAACCCTTTTTTGTCCTGTCTTCGGGATTCATTTTCTGTGAATAGGGCCTTGCCGCCTGTTGAGGCATAGAAATACCTTTTTCCCAGGTGGTAGTCAAAAAACAGTGAAGGGGGAGAAGGGAGATTGGAATCATCGGCGACGATCTCAGTATAGCCGTCTGCATTTTTCCCGAGGAAAATTTCAGGTTTTTGATCGGATGAAGAAAAGGACCATTGGTTGCGGAACCACATTTGCGGGATAACGTGAAGCTCCCTTTCTTCATTGGAACGGTTGAAGGCTTCTATCTTGACGCAAAAATCTTCCGAAGAGATTTTGGCGTAAGTAATATTGATATCAAAATAGTCGCAGCTTGAAAAAATTCCTGTGTCGACAAGCTCAAACTCGGGATCGGCTGTCCCCCTCTTCTTGTTTTCTTCACGAAGCATTTCGTAAGGGAAAGTGTGCTGGGGGTATTTATACAGATAGTGCATGTAGGAATGGCTTGGAGTTCCATCCAGATAAAAATAATATTCTTTGACGTCCTCGCCGTGGTTTCCTTCCTGCGATGACAGCCCAAAGAGGCGCTCTTTCAAGATCGGGTCTTTTCCATTCCAAAAGGCGGGCGCAAAAACAAAGACCTGGTATCGGTCGCAAAACCCTGCAATCCCATCTTCTCCCCACCGATAAGCATGGTCGATCGCTTTCTCAAAAGGGAAATATGCCCATGCGTTTCCATCGGGTGAATAGTCCTCTCTTACAGTTGCCCAGGACCTGTCTGCTACATACGGCCCCCATTTATACCAAATAGGAATGGGAGACTTCTTTTTTCCTTCTTCATTCAGTCTTTCATGTTCTTTAGAGGGCATCTTTGTATCTTTGACGACCGAAATCGGCCGCTCCTAAAAGTGCGGTGTTTTCTTTTCTTATTACGTATACGGGTATTGTTTGCAAAAGTTTGCGAAATCGCCCCTTTGAAAAAAAGGACTCCAGAAAATCTCCAGCCTGCAAAAAAGGAAGGATCTTCGGAGCAATCCCGCCTCCGATGAAAACACCTCCAATAGCCAGCATCTTCAATGCGAGGTTTCCGGCTTCAGCGCCATAAATTTCAGAAAATATCTCAACTGCTTTTTTACAGGTCGGGCAAGATCTTGAAATCGCGCATTTAGTGATATCTTTGGGATCTTTGCTCGCTTCCACTTCACTATTTTGTGCATAGCTTTTTACTTCGACCAAAAACCGATAAAGATAATAGAGGCCGATCCCGGAAAGGACCCTTTCATAGGAGACGTGCTGTCCGAACAGTTTTGAAAGATAGATAAGTAGATCGATCTCCAAAGGGTTCCTGGGGCCAAAGTCGGCATGCCCTCCTTCCGATGCAAAAGGGATATGACTTTTCCCATCCCAGTATATCCCTGCTTCTCCAAGTCCTGTCCCAGCAGAGATAAGCGCCTGGTTTCCCGTTTGCTTTTGTCCGGGGTTCAAACAAATGAAGTCGTCATTTCCAAGGACAGAAATTCCATAGGCGTTTGCTTCAAGGTCGTTGAGGAGAAAAACAGGGGTTCCGTTTGCTTCTTTGGAAAGAGATTGCGATTCTAAGACCCATGGGAGGTTCGTCGTTTCACATTTTCCATTTTGGACAGGGCCTGCAACGCCAAGGGTGATGATCGAGACGGTCTCTCCCTTCAAAAATTCTTCTAAAATGAGGGAAAAAGTTGCGTAGTTATGGCTTGGATAAATTTTTTCTTTTCGTATCTTGAGGTCTCGATCAAAAATTGCAAGGTGAGTTTTTGTTCCCCCAATATCTCCGCCAAGAAACATTGCGCCATTCCTATCTTTCCCTCCTAGTTAACCGTTATCATTTTTTTGATAAACAAAAAAATTAAAACCTCCATTTTTCTATTCAACGAAGACAAAATTGTGTATACTTCGCTACAAAGAAAAAAACTACCTAAAACAGGGGAAAATTATGTCATTACCACAAGATTCCGCTAAGAAAAAAGCTCTCGAGCTCGCCATCGCCCACATTGAAAAACAGTTTGGCGAAGGCTCTGTCATGACACTTGGAACGCATAGCGCAAAAAAAGAAGTGAGCGTCATCAAGACAGGATCGATCGCCCTGGACCTCGCTCTTGGCATCGGCGGCGTACCAAGGGGAAGGATCATCGAGATCTACGGGCCTGAGTCTTCCGGAAAGTCGACACTTGCGACACATATTGTGGCAAATGCGCAAAAAAATGGCGGCATCGCAGCATATATTGATGCAGAGCACGCATTAGATCCGGGATATGCTGCAAAAATCGGCGTCAACCTTGACGAGCTGATGATCTCCCAGCCTGACTCAGGTGAAGAAGCTCTCAACATTGCAGAGATGCTGGCGCGCTCCAATGCAGTTGATGTCATCATCATCGACTCGGTGGCAGCTTTGGTGCCAAAGACCGAGCTGGAAGGAGAGATCGGTGATTCACACATGGGCCTTCAAGCAAGGATGATGTCGCAGGCGCTAAGAAAACTTACTTCGACCTTATCAAAGAGCAACACCTGCGCCATCTTCATCAACCAGATCAGGGAAAAAATTGGAGTGATGTTTGGAAACCCAGAGACAACTACTGGAGGGCGCGCGCTAAAATTCTACTCCTCCATCCGCATGGACATCCGCCGCATCGGTGGCATTAAAGGCGCAGACAACCAGGAGATCGGCAACCGTGTAAAAGTCAAGGTCGTCAAAAATAAAATGGCGCCTCCTTTTCAGTCTGCAGAGTTCGACATCCTTTTCAATGAGGGGATCTCTAGGGTCGGCTCCATTATCGACCTCGGCGTCGACTTGAATGTGATCGAGAAAAAAGGCGCATGGTTCAGCTTCGGCACTAACCGCCTCGGACAAGGAAGAGATGCTGTCCGCGACGAGCTGAAAAAGCAACCCAAGCTGACCGAGGAGATCGAAAAGTTGATCTACCAACAAGTAGAGTCGAAAAAGGACGTTCTTTTTAAAGGCGCCATGGCGCAGCAGGAAGAATCAGCAGAAGTGTAATATTCCAGGGGGCTTGCGAAAGCCCCCTTTTTTAAAATATCTTTATAGATCTGGGCAGAAAATCTTTTCCAGGTGCTTTCTCTCTAATAATCTAAGCAGTCAAAGGTTATCCATTTTCAAAAAATGTTATGATACGTTCAAAAAAATACAGCTATTAAAAAAATTAAGTAAATATTGTATAATTGTAAACTATTCATTAAAATTTTTGTAGACTAGGGGATTTAAGATGATCCAGGCATATGAATCACAAAGAAGGGTACAATTATCTAACTCCATTGATGTCATGGAGAAATTTTATGCCGGCAATTCCTACAGCTTCACAAGCAAGTATACCATTTTCATCGAAAGCAACCCTGATACAGGATTTGTTCAGCTTGGCCTGCGGGCAAAATATGTTGGTTTTTTCAACTTGTTTGGACTAACTGAAAACTGGGCCAGACAGATGGAAGAGTCTTCGCCAGACGCTGTTCTATCAGCGGTTGACCGTATTTTTACGAAAGAGGCTATCGAAGATTATATTCATCATGCAAAAACAGAAAATCCAAAACAGGCAAGAGAGAAATTGCATGCCGCGATGCATGGACTCGCAAATTTGGCATACCATTTAAAGAAAAACGAGAAATATTCTGATCAGGTGCTGGCTATCGAAGAGAAAATTGAGTTCATTCGAAAAACGGCCCAGCAGCTTGGAATTAAGATTACCCTCTCAAATGCCGTCCCTGTCACGTCCGAAAAAGAAGAAACTCCTGCCAAAAAACCTCTTCCTATCAATTTGACATTAAAAGGGAGTGATTTCCTGAGATGGATGCACGAGCGTCTCCCTAAGCGGCCAGACATCAGTTTCGAAAAAGACTTGAACCGGGCTGATCAGGACAAACAGGCAAGGGCCGAATTTCGGGAAAAACAGGCAAAGGAAGCTTTGACAAATGAGCGGGTAAGAGAAGAAAATAGGGCCTTATTGGAGAAGCTCATTGAGGAATATTGTATTGAACTGGATGCAAAAGCCATCGCGGCCCTCAAACTAGAAAATGATACGATCAGTGCCGCTCTCAAAGACGCCCTTTCTGCCGAGTCCAAAACAATTCTCGGTTAGGTCCCAGCTGGAGTAGGCTCTCTTTGCTGCAGCATGGCCCTTCAGCCCTTTTCTTGCATGTGATCGTTTTCACAAGCGAAGTTCAATACTGCCTTCTATTTATTTCCTTTTGCAAAAAAGGCATGAGTGTACTATAGTTTCCCCTGTCGTTTATCTTTTTCATCTGCCATAACTTACTCTTTTAATTTTTTTTCAAGTTTGTGACAGTTGGAATTAACTGTGGAGACCTCATGAATTTCCGACGTTCCCTTCTTTTAATAGCTTCTTTTCTTTTAGTTTCATATGTCCATGCTGGCAAGGACGAAATCAATGAGACCGACATTCAGGCCCTTCGCGAATTTATCAACACAAAAAGGCAAGTGACGGTAAAAGAGCTTGGCGGCGCCCTCTCAGTCAGCGGCGAGGTCCGTGCAGAGTTCCAACAGACTAATGAAAAAAGAGGCGGGGCCCAGCAAAGAGGCCTGTATACCCCCACGGGAGTGTTCCCAAGATCTTTTGATATCGAAGTGAACCTGATGCTCGACTATCGCACCGATAGGACATGGGCTGCGATCAAGCTTGAATTTGACAACGCTGCTGGGTCCCTTTCAGGAACAGAAGCGGGAGTTGACCTGGAGCGCGCCTATTTTGGCGTAAGGCTCATACAAGGGAATTCCTTTACTACCGACATCGAGATTGGAAGAAGGGCCATGGGCCAGATCTTTGATTCCAAGATCGAATTTGACTCTCGGTTCGATGGGATCCTTTTTAGGTTTGACCAGGCGGTTGAAAAGGTTGGGGATTTTTATGCCCACGTCGGAACTTTTGTCATCAACGAACGAAGGGACCATTTCGGATATATCGGAGAGCTTGGCCTTTTGAACATCGCAGGAACTGGTATTTATACAAAGTATTCTTTGGTCGACTGGGATACCAAAGATTATAAGAAGCCTTATGAGTCCGAACGTTTTTACTTCATGGTCTCGCAGTTTATCCTCGGGTACAAGTTTGTTCCGGCAAAGTTTCAAAAAGTTGTTTTATTTTATGCAGCAGCGCTCGTCAACCATGCTGCGCGCAAACTTGCCATCTCTGATCACAAGAAGCAAAACCTTGGCGGCTATGCAGGGTTTTCTATTGGCCAGTTGAAGAAAAAAGGCGACTGGGCGACTGACGTCAACTACCAGATTGTGCAAGCTCAGGCGATAGCGGACTATGACGTATCGGGAATCGGTACAGGAAATGCGATCAAGTCCGGTTTTTATACGAAAAACCTCAACGGAACAGGCGGCCCAAACACCAGAGAGACTGCTGGCGGAAATACAAACTACCAAGGATATTCCTTGGGGCTTGAGTACTTATTTACCGATAACCTCCTGATCGCGCAAGTCTGGGTCCAAAGCTGGAACCTCAACAAGGACATTGGGCCAGACCGCAAGTATCATCAATATGAGATAGAGTTCATCTATGCATTCTAAGGGAAGGGGCTCTTTTGAGCCCTTTGCCTATTTTTCCCTTGAATCTGCGAAAGTGACCGTGACCATATGTCGAGAAAAAAGCCCGCTTTTTTTCGTGTGGTTAAATGCAACGTAAAGTGTTTCATTGCGAAACTTTTGGAGCAGCCTTCCAAAAAAGCTCTTAGATTCTTCCAAGTGCTCTGGCAACTTGTCCCGAATGATCAGGCAGGTGGTCGATGCAGGCTGTCTTGGAAGATCTTCAATCGTTGTATTTGTAGGAAGGATGCGGAATGAAAAGGCAACTTTGCTAAAAAAGGAAAGGAAGCTTTTTTCATCTTCTAAAAGATAAAATGAGATTTTTGGGAGAAGGTAACTTAGTGCCAACACCTTGAACAAGGTTGCCTTTTCCATGATCAGGATCGTATCGGCTGAAGAAGTTTTTCCCGATGCCTGGATTTGGTAGAAGGGACCAAGCACTCTCTTTGCAAGATAGGGAAGGGCCAAGTCGGAGAGCCTGAAAAATAAAATAAAGACCATGCCAAAAGTGATGAGGGACATGATCCCGAACCCTTCAGATGCGGAAAGTTTCCATACGCTTCCCAAAAGATAGAGGACGATCGAAGCCAGAAGCACTCCCATAAAGCTTAAGAAATTTCCTGCGCCAATGATCTCGCCTCTTTTTTCATCGGGGCTTGTGATCTGAATGAAAGAGTCGAAAGGAACGATGAAAAGCCCTCCATAAATTCCCAGGGCAATCAGAAGAATGACAGTGAAATATAGATTGTGGGAAACAATCGAGAGCAGGAAAAAAAGGACCGCAATGGCCAAACAAGAGATAAAACTGAGGCCGAGGTCGAGTTTTTTTTTTGACAACTTTCCTGCAATGATCGCTCCTATTGCGATGCCTATCGCAGTAGAAACAAATAGATATCCTCCGGCGACTTCGCTAAGTCCAAGGGACTGCATTGCATAAGGGATGATATTCAGTTGCGTGAAAGCTCCTATGAAAAGAAAAAAGGAAGAACCGATCACAGCCATAAAAAGATGTTCTTTTTCAGCTGCAAAGCGGAGTGTTCGATAGACTTCCCTAACAAAAAAGAAGTTTAGCTTTTTCTTTCCTCCTTGAGGTTTTGTATAGGGGATTTTTAACGTGGCCAAAAATCCAATGATCGCAATGAAAAAGCAGATCCCTGCGGC
>JASHWM010000188.1 GCA_030044075.1 Candidatus Rhabdochlamydia sp.
AAGGCATATTGCGATGGCGATCGTTGACGAAGAGGGCCAGGTCTATTCATTTGGCGGCGAGATGGAAACATCGATTTTCAAAGAAGGATTTTTAGGGACGGGGAATTCAAGGCTCGCGATGCCTGACTGGGAAATTTTTAGAGGGCATGAAGAAGGCATGACAAGGCTTGTGACGAGCATGCCGATCTCTTCTACGACTGCAAAAGCCCTTTTAGAAGAGGTCAAAGAGTATAATCGGACGGGCGTCCGTTTTAATTTTTCCAAGCAGAACTGCTCGGCTGTAGCTGTTGCTTTTGTTGAAAAGGCTACCGGTGTCGCGATTGACCAGAAATTGACACCAGGCCAGCTTGTGTACGCAATGATGCCCGATCTTGCACATATCCCGCTCATTGGATGGCTGCTTGATAAGATCGCACAAGCTGTAAGGGCGGTCTTTGACTTTATCAGTTCTATTACACCGGAGCCGATCTCCTGGCTCATAGGCAAAGTCACGATGGTGATATTTTATATCCCCAATAAGATTCTGGTCGTCTTCGAGAACTTTTTCATTTATATGCTCGGGGGAAGCAAGTCCCTGCAGCCTATGCATGAAGACCTTGAGGAGGAGCCTCTAGGGGATGATGCCAAGGTCCACAGCTTTTCTGCCCTGATCCGCTCGCCCCTTGATCTTTTCAAGGATGAGGTGTCCTTGGTCCATTATCCAAAGCCTGTGATCGATTGGCAAAGAGTGCAAAAATCTACGGTTGTCTATCACTCGACCTTCCCCAAGCTCTGTATCGTCCCTGAGGAAGAGCCAGAAGGCGGATAATCGCATAAACTATTGAAAATAAGTAGGTTATGTGATTTCTTAAGGTTTTTCTAAATTCCTCTTTGCAGTTTTCTCAAAAGCACCTGAATGTTTCAGTTGTTAAAGTTTTATTTTAATTTGTCCGAGATTCCATCGCAATATGTAAATAAATTATTTTAATTTTTGCATTTTGTTTTATTATATTATAAACAATTAATTTTAATTACATTAAATAGTTTAATTAATTGAATTTAATATAAATATTTAATACAATTTACGAAAAAATAATTACAACTTTATTCATTTATGTCTGCAGTAAATCCACACCGTGATGCATGGACGATTGGCTATTGGGGCCTTGATCCCAGGCTTGCCGATAGAGCTCCCGGTCTTGTCGATTTTTTGGACAAGAGCGGAAGTTTGCGCAATATGGCCGGCCTTTATAGCACTGGCCGTCCAGATGGCTCTTTAAAAAAGATGGTCCGATATAATAAAGGCAAAGAAGCCATGATCAAAGTGGATGGGGTCATGCGGACATGGTCGGAAGTTCAACAAATATTTGAAAGCCGCCTGATCGACGCTACCGATCCAAACAATACAAAGACGAAAATTTATTGTAGGGAAGACGACAGGATATGGACATATATCAGCTCTGAAAAGGGATTTGTCCCAGATCCAAACGAGTCAACTGAAACAGTTCCGATCCACCAGCTTTCCAAAGAAGAGCATAGGCGGCTTGTCAAGCATGCCAAAAAATTTTACGAGCAATATCCTGAAATCGAGGCAAAGGCATCACTTGGCGACAACGGGGAAATTGAGGAAAGAACATGCGTTTTTCAGATCAGCACCGTTGTAAAAGATCGTGATGGGATACTGAAAAATTTTCATGAGACAGCCGAAGTCAAGCATGTGAGCATGGCCCTTATCGATGAAACGGGCCAGGTATATTCTTTTGGCGGCGCAATGGACCTTTCGATGTTGAGCAAAGGATTTTTAAGAACAGGTAACGCCCGTCTTTCGACTCCTGATTGGGAAGTTTTTAGGGGACATGAAGAAGACAAGACAAGGCTTGTCACAAGCATGGCGATCACTCCCGCTACTGCCAAAGCCCTTTTAGAAGATCTGAAGGAGTACAATCGGACCGGAATACGATATAACCTTTCGAAACAAAACTGCACCGGCATGGCCGTTGCTTTTGTTGAGAAGGCAATAGGCATCGAGATCGATCAGAGGTTGACTCCGCTGGAGCTGGTGTATGCGATGCTGCCAGACTTAGAGCAAGTCCCTGTCATTGGATGGCTGCTTGTGAAGATCTCTGAGGCAGTGAGCGCTGTATTTGCATTTATCCGATCGATCACCCCACATTCGATTGCATGGCTCTCTTGCAAAGTGACAATGGTGATTTTCTACATACCGAAGAAGATGCTGGTCTTTGTTGGGAACCTGTTCATTTACATGATGGGAGGCGGAAAGTCGCATGAGCCTATGCACAATGACCTAAAGGAAGAACCTCTTGGCAGCGATGGAAAAATCCACAATTTTTCTGCCCTGATCCGCTCTCCGCTCGATCTCTTCTCTGAAGAGCCTTTGCTGATCCACCATCCAAAACCTGTGCTTGACTGGCAAAGACAGCAAAAAACAACCGTTAGCTACCGTTCAAAGTATCCGCAACTCTGCATCGTCCCTGAGGAAGACCCAGCAGATCGAAGCCATCGAAGCAGATCAAGGAAAGTGAAGACTTAAGATTTCTTTTGTGAAAAGGACCGGAGATGGTCTCAATGCACAAGACAACATCCTTAAGGCTGCTACCTTCCGGTCCTGACCTGGTTCGGACTGCCCCATTCAATGAGGTCCCCGGTTAAAATTTACTTATACTATATTCGGAACGTGGGTTTGCTTCCACAAAAAACATGGGGATTTTTTTTGTTCCTATCTCAGAAGATCTAAAAAATTATTTTCTTTACACAACTTTGCAAAAGATTTCTTTAGGAAAAAAGCCGTTTTTGCAGCGGTACTAGTCAGAAAAATACTATTTTCTATTTTACTTGAATGGTGGATGGATTCTTCGATAAAATACTCGGCGGAATTGATGGACATTTTTATCAATATAACTTTATGAATGCTGTAAATCCGCGCGAAGATGCTGGGATCATAGGATGGTGGGGACTCGACCCCGAGCTTGCCGAAAGGGCGCCCGGCCTTATCGACTTTCTTGATAAAAGCGAGAACCTTCGCAACATGGCTGGATTATATGGTTCCGTCTCTGATGGCTCGCTCAGGCAGCTGATCCCTTACGATGAGAATAATCATCCTCTTATCAAGGTTGATGGAGTGATGCGTACCTGGGAAGATCTCCAGGGGTTGTTTGACAGCGTCAGGATCAATCCAGACAGTGCAACCTACTTGAAGACCAGGGTCGTCGGCAGGGACGATGGGAGGGTATGGAGGTACATCAGCTCAGAAAGGGGGTTTGTTCCCGATCCAGGTGAAACAGGAGAAGTGGTCTCGGTCCATCGCCTCTCTGGCGATGAGCGCACAGCTCTTCTTGCACATGCTCTTCAGTTCAATGAGGCCCACCCTGAACTGGAGGAAGAAGACCCTGGTGAAAAAACCTGTGTATTCCAGATCACCACCGTCATCGACGACAGTTCGGAGTATTTCCTGCGCAATTTTTACGATACAATCGGGACCAATCACGTTGGCATGACCGTTGTCGATGAGAATGGGGAAGTCTATTCTTTTGGGACCCATGCGGAAATGCGAACGCTTTTTAAATCCTCGTTCAACGTATGCGGAACGATCAACTCGGAGATCCAGATACCGGACTGGGAATTATTCCGCGAACACGAGGAAGGAAAGGTCCGCAGGGTTACTAGCATGGCGATCACTGCAACTAGGGCAAGAGAACTTTTAGAATACATTAAGGAGCTGAACCAGACCGGTGTGTCGTTCAACTTCCTCCAGCAAAACTGCTCGACAATTGCGGTTGGTTTTGTCAAAAAGGCGACGGGAGCCGTCATCGATCAGTGCATCACCATGGGACAGTACTTTTACAGGCTGCTGCCTGATCTGTCTCAAATCCCTATTATTGGCTGGCCGCTTGATAAAATTTATAAGGTCGCTGTTGCAATATTTGACTTCGTTGTCTGGATCACTCCATGGCCAATCACTTGGCTGATTGGCAAAGTGACCATGATTGTCCTTTATATCCCAAACAAGATCATCACTGTGATGCAGAACTTTGCCATTTTGATTTTTGGCGGCGCCAGGTCACTTAAAGAGTCGGAAGGGGAGGAAGAGCCTTTGACAAGCGAACCGAAGATCCACCAGTTTTCCAGCATCATCCGTTCCCCCCTGGATCTTTTCAACGACGAGGTCTCTACAATCCACCTTCCTGCAAAAGTTCTCGAATGGCAAAAAGAGCAGCCTAGCACAGTGGAATACCGGACCACCTTCCCTCAGCTCTGCGTCGTTCCCGAAAGCTAGTTTTTCTGTTTCATCACAAGGTTTGTCTCAGGAAAAAAAGAGGAGAGGATCGCCTTTGCGCCCTTTCCCTGCTTTGCCAGTTTTTCAGCGGTATAAAGGCATAGACCAACGCCATGCCCTTCCCCATACCCTGAAAAAACAACGTTGTCTTTTACAAAAGAGACAGTGAATTGGCTGCTTCGAAGTTTTGTCCCCATCATTTTTTGGAAAGTAAAGAAGTCGATATCCTTTTGATTTCCTTGGCAAGAGGCGCGCACCGCGTAGACCTTTTCTGATTTTTTCTCCACAAAAGTATCCAGCTTTTCAATAGAGGACATCTCCAAAAGGTCCGAGAGCTTTGTCTTGGAGATGCTAAACGACCACTCGTGGTCCTTTTTTTCATATAAGCGCGTGGGGACCATGATCCCGCCTGGGGAAGAGATGGTCTTTCTGAACATCGATGCGAAATCAATCGTTTTTCCTCCCGAGTCCTTTGTCCATGTTGCAGGAAACGTCCTGCCTTGGAAGACAAGTACTTTG
>JASHWM010000189.1 GCA_030044075.1 Candidatus Rhabdochlamydia sp.
AAAAAAAAGTATATTTTGGGAGCTCCCATACCGAAAGGTCGATGGCAACCTTCGTCTGCTCGGAATGGGTAAATTGATGATAATAAGTAACGCTGCCTAAGATCAATACCGCAAAAAAAATCAGCAAGAACAGATCAGCAAAAACACTTGTCCTAAGAAAAGCGGGTGCATAGCGAGGTTTTTTCCGTAAAGGGAGCCGATGAATTTCTTCATGAGGCGTTTTACGGGGCAGATGAAATAGCATATTTCACTCAGGATGACTCTCTTTAAGGTTTTATTGCAAAAATTTCTATTAATGTCACACCTCAAATCAAGGGGCTCCCTGGATGATTTCATATTTCTGCCGGGCGATGTTTGTTCTTGGGACTTGGAAGAAGAGACCTGATAGCATCAGGTCTCTTGCTCAATTAAGAAAGTTCTGGGGAAGGACGGTTGCTGGATTGGATTTTAAGGTCTTTGTTTGGAACAACGGGTCCGCTAGCAGACGGTTTTTTTTGCAATTCTTCGTAGAGTTTTACACGCTCTCTTTTCTTTTCAATATCCCAGCGGTTATTGATAATATCGAGAACATCTTCGCGGTCGAGTGTTTCAAATTCCATGAGCATCTGGGTCATCAGCTCAACTTGGTCTCTATGGGTTACTATAACCTCAGTTGCTTTTTTATGGGCTTCATCCATCAACTTGCGCACTTCAGTGTCGATCTGTTTCGCGGTTTCTTCGGAATAGTTCTTTTCATGGTATCCTGCAGTTCCGAGGTATTGCCCGCTCTCTGAGCGCTCGTCATAGGCAACAAGGCCGAGGGTTTCATTCATGCCCCATTCGCAAACCATGCTTCTTACGAGCTTTGTCGCCTGCGCGATGTCCATCTGGGCGCCGCTTGAGATATCCCCGACGAAGATCTCCTCGGCAACCCTTCCTCCCATGAGAACTGCGAGCTGATCGAGGAGTTCTGTCCTCCAATAGCTCAAACGGTTCTTCTTGGGCATAAAGTGGGTCGCCCCAAGCGAGAGGCCGCGTGGAATGATCGTGACTTTTTCTACAGGGTCGGCATGTTTGACCACTAGGGCAACGATCGCATGGCCGGACTCATGGTAAGCTGTTGTTTTCTTCTCATTCTGGTCGATCTCAAGGCTGCGTCTTTCTTTTCCATATTTCACTTTGTCGCAGGCTTCGAGCGCATCCTGTTCTGTGACTGCCTTACGCCCCTTTCTTGCGGCTAATAGAGCGGCCTCGTTCAACATGTTGGCAAGGTCTGCGCCAGAGGCCCCAGGAGTGTTGCGGGCAATAAGCATCAGATCGACGCTTGCATCAAGCTTGATCTTCCTGGCATGGACTTTTAAGATCTCATATCTTCCCTTGATGTCAGGCAGGTCGATGACGATCCTGCGGTCAAAACGGCCTGGTCTGAGCAGCGCTTTGTCCAAGACATCGGGGCGGTTTGTTGCGGCAATGAGGATCACGCCTTCTGTAGTGTCAAAACCATCCATTTCCACAAGAAGCTGGTTGAGCGTCTGTTCCCTTTCATCATGTCCGCCGCCAATCCCCGCTCCCCTGTGGCGTCCTACGGCGTCGATCTCATCCATAAAAATGATGCAGGGCGCATTTTTCTTTGCCTGGTCGAACAGGTCGCGGATACGGCTGGCGCCGACACCGACGAACATTTCCACGAAATCAGAGCCTGATATTGAGAAGAAGGGACGGTCCGCTTCCCCTGCTACGGCTTTTGCAATCAATGTTTTTCCAGTTCCAGGCGCACCGATGCAAAGGACGCCTTTAGGGATGCGGGCTCCAAGGGCAGTGAATTTTGAAGGGTCTTTTAAGAATTCAACGATCTCCTGCAACTCCTCTTTTGCCTCGTCGCAACCGGCGACATCTTTGAAGGTGACCTTGTTTTGGTCTTTTGTCATCAATTTTGCTGGGGCCTTGCCGAAGTTCATCGCTCCGCCGCCCATTCCTTTCATTTGCCTGGAAAAAACAAAGTACAGAAGGAATATCACGAGAAGGACCGGCAGCAATGTGAAGAAATAGCTCAGGTAGTTCGGGGCCGGCTCCTGGCTTTTGAAAGTCTTTTCCAACACTAGGTTGAGAGGCTGGTCAGGCGCTTTAAATTGAAGCCCTTTGTTCTGGGGGAAATTGTCCCACTCCTGCTTTGCCTGGGCAAACCAGTGCCCATAGACTTCAGGATCTGCCTTTTCTAAAGCTTTGGTCGATACTTCTTTGTTATTGAAATACCACATGACCGAGGCAACCATTTCCCTTGCCTTGTCGAGCTGCACACGGTTTTTGTCCAGCTCATCAGAGACAAAGTCCAGTTGCTCCAGCTGCATTTTGAAATTACGGACAGAACGGAGGTCGAGCAAAGCAACATCGTCTTTTGTCTGATTGAGCTGGTCGGTCATCGTCCGAAGCTCTTTTATCGCATCCTGGTACACAGCAAGTTTTTCTTCAGGTGCAGCGGATGATGCGTTGGCTGCCTTCACTTTTTGCTCGAGGTCCTTCAGCTTGTCTTTCATCGCCTGGTTGCCGATGCCTAAAGCAGAGGAGCGGTACCCTTCAATTAGGAAAAGGGTATCTTTTCCATATTGGGCGACACGGTCAGGGCTATCGGAGGATGGGACGGAATTTTCAAGGTCTTTTAAGCTTGTGACCGGTCTTTTGGAGACAGACTGGATGACAATGGCATACTCAGGGTTCTGGAGGGCATAAGCAGGATCTACAACGCGGTATCCCTCTTTAGGAATAGGTGTGCCGCTGAGGCGTAAAAAAAGCTCAGCAGCATCGGTGACGCTCTGCTTAAGCGCGCCAAGCTCTTCCCCAATATGCTTTTTTTCGTCTGTATACTCATGGTTTTTTTCGAGGAGCTCAAGAAAACGATACCTTGTCTTCGCCTCTTCCGACAGCTTATCTTTGAACTGGCCGCTGAAGGTCACGAGGTTGTCGTTCACGGCAATTTTGCGGCTCTCATCTTGTTGGATCAGGTCGAGATTGACGAGGTGTTCCAGCTGGTAACTAAAAGAAACTTTCGCCGCTTTTTCTGCGGTCAGGTTCTGCACGGTCAAAACAAGCAGTACAATCGCGATCAAAAAGAGAAAAAAACCACCTGGCAATCCTTTTTTCTGTTCCGGCTTCATTCTGTCGTTGCTCATAAGCTCTTATTTACCCTTTAAAGTTAAGCTGCAGATTAAAACATTCCTCTCAAATAATGTAAAGGGGATTTCCTCTGGGAACAAAAAAACAAAACACTAAAAATGAAGTTCTTATGAAATACCTCTTCCCGTTGCAATCGCCCCTAAAACCTAGTTTTATCGACAATCAATATTTATTTCAACTTAAAACATGTTGATAATAAATAAAAATAAAACAAAAAACCAAATTTTTATAAATAATAATCAAATAAACGAAACTAACAGGTTGCCAAATTAACTTTATTCCAAGATCATTAAAATTGCTTTTCTTACAACTACTTTCCTTCCTTTGTCTGATATGACGCAGCAAGGGCTTTTCTTCATGATCTGCTCTGCGGCCAGTTCTTTTTGTTCATGCGAGAGGAACAATTTTTCCTGTAGCGCCAGCTCTTTTAAGAAAAACTTAAGCTCGGCCTTTTCCAGGGGAAAGAGAGGGTTCAGGTCAAAAAAAGCGCCTTCTTGGGTTTGCTGTTTTCTTTCAAAGTACTTCTCAACTTTCCTGCAAAAGTAGTCCTTCAGCTCGATCACGGAACTGGAAAGGCGAACAAAATTTGAAGTAGTTTCCTTACCAAATTGCTCATTGAAATAAGGAAAGATCTTCTCCCGCATCCTTGCCCTAAAAAAGTGACAGTCGCGGTTTGTTTGATCCTCTATGGGGACAAGATGGTTTTTTTTGAGATAAGACAAGAGTTCCTTCTTCGGAATTTTAAGAAGCGGCCTCCAAAGGTCCATCCCATCGATCTGGCCCACCTCTTGCATCCCATGAAGGTAAAACAGGTCGGCGCCTTCACCGATCCTTTTTAAGACGGTTTCGGCAAGATCGTCCGCCTGATGGGCAAAAATGAGGGCCTGAGCGTTGACAAGTCCATAGATTTTTCTAAAAAAACTAAGCCTTTCAAGACGGGCTTTTTCTTCGAGGTTAGAGGATTCTTCAGGAGGAGACAGGGTATGCAGGTGAAACACCGCGCCCAGTTCTTCGACCATTTTTTTTAAACTGGCCGCTTGCTGGGAGCTTTCAGGGCGCCAACCATGGTCGACATGGGCGACGTGGACATCAAGGAAATGGGTTTTCCTCAACTGGATTAGAAGAGAAAAAAGCGCAAGCGAGTCGACGCCCCCTGAAAAAGCAAGGAGGAGGGGACGCCCCTGATGGTGGCGCTTTTCTATAAATGTTTTAACGGTGCTATGGCAGCGGTCTATCTTAGGCATAGTAAAGTCTATAGATGGCATATAAAAGGGCCAGAATGAAAAGGGCCCACCACCAAAGCCAGTTTCCAGACGGCATGCCCAATTCTAAAATTTCATTATATTTCGGCGGTGTCTGATAGGTGTCTTTCTTCTTCGAGAGGGGCTGCGGCTCATCCTTGAAAACAGATGCGAGCTCTTTGACAAGGCCGGCCTTCTTCCATTTTGTAAAACCTTTTTTCCAGACAAGGGTATCTGGTGTAATAAATTTTTTCCTGCGAAGTTCTTCGATAGAAAAGGGGCCAAGCTTCCTATCTTGCACCAAAACGAACCATTCTTTTATCATAGCTAGCTTTCATTACTAACAATATTATACTATTAAGCAAAATAAAAGGGAAAGGTAGCAAAATGCCGATCTTATGGCGTTATTTATTGCGCAACTATTTCCAGGTCTTTTTCCTTTGCGTCAGCGGTTTCATCTCCGTGCTGCTCGTCACAAGGTTCCAGGAAATCGCAAAGTTCGCTTCCCTTTGTGAAGAAAAAAGCGCCATCCCTCTTTTTATATTCTATCAGATCCCCTATATTCTTCCGATTGCCATTCCGATTTCCTGCGTGCTCGCTTCCATTCTCCTCATCCAAAAAATGAGCATCACACATGAGATGACCGCTCTAAGGGCATCAGGACTTTCGCTGCAGAGGATCTACTCCCCATTGATCTTGGCAAGTTTTTTCCTTGGCCTGCTCAACTTGCATGTCACTTCGGAATTGGCCCCCGAGTGCCGCAGGCTGTCTCGAACCCTTATTTATGAGATGACGGCTGTCAACCCCTTATTTCTCCTGCAAAAAGATAGCCTGATCAAAATTAAGCATACCTTTATCGATATGCAGGACTTCCAATCGGGCGAGTATGCCAAAGACCTGATCTTTGCTATCCACAATCAATCAAACGACCGCATCAACCTCATGATAGCAGAAAAGATGTCTCTTGAAAAGGGAATGCTCCTTGGGAAGAACGTGACCTTCCTCTCCAGCCTCGACTCGAAAAATCCAAGCAATTACGACCACATCATCATTGAAAATCAAAAATTTATGACAACGCAAGACTCCACACTTGCAGGATTTATCCAAACGACAAGCCAGCCGCTTGGCTATGAGCACCTCCCCTTTCGTCTCATGGTCGCTAAAAAGGAGCATGAAAAACCTTATTCCCGCTCCACAAAGAAGCGGTTCAATGCCGAGATCACCAGGAGGGCTTCGCTTACCCTTGCGCCTTTTACCTTTACTGTGATTGGTCTTGCCTTTGGCATGGAGATCGGCCGAAAAAGAAGTAAAAAAGGGATCATCACTGCCATATTATTGTCCTTGTTCTTCCTGATCGCGTTTGTTGGGGCAAAATCTTTCAAGCACGCGCCATTCGCTTCGATGGTCCTTTACTTTTTGCCTCATCCGATCATTTTGTTCATTGCGATGATGACATTAAAAAACACTTCTCTGGGGAAAGAATAATGTTTCGTTTTTTATGGGAAAGGTACTTTATAAAAGAAACGCTAAAAGTCTTTGTCCTGTTCCTTTTCTGTTTTTACTTCCTTTATGTCCTCATCGACTACTCCGCCCATATGCAGGATTTTATTCAGAAGGACCAAATCCCCAAAAAAGAAATCGTCCTGTTCTATCTATGCCAATTTGTAAAAAGGGCCGACATCCTTTTCCCTTTGGCCCTCCTCGTCGCGACCATCAAGGTCTTGACAACCCTCAATGCAAGGAGAGAGCTTGTTGCGCTGCAGACTGCCGGCCTTAGGGCCAAAGTCCTTCTGCGGCCCTTCCTTATGCTGGGACTTTTGTGCACATTTTTCTTATATGGAAGCTTGGAACTGGCCCTGCCCAAAGCGCTTAATTTTACCGATTCGTTCCACAAAAAACACTCCAGGAACACCGAAGCCAGGGAAAAAAACATCCCTCTGCGGGTATGGCACCTCCAAGATGGTTCGAAGCTTATCTATCAAAAGTACGATCCTGAGAAGAAAGCCTATTTCGATGTCTTCTGGATACGGTCCGCCCATGATATTTGGCGGATGAAGTACTTATCGGCAGACCCCAACCATCCGCTCGGCAATTTTGTCGACCATATCCAAAGGAATAAGGAAGGAGAGCTGGAAAAAGTCACCTCCTTCCCCTCTTATGTCCTTCATGACCTGAAGTGGGGACAGCGGATGATCCGGCAGGGGTCGATCCCCGTGGAGAATCGCTCGATATCGAGCCTCACACACCTCCTGGTCCAAAAAGAAAAGGCTTTTTCATATAAAAAAAGTGAAATCCAGACGCTGCTTCTCTATAAAATTGCGATGCCCCTCCTGGCACTGCTCATCCCTATCGCAGTAGCGCCCTACTGCATACGTTATTCCAGACAGCTGCCGATCTATGTTATCTATGCGATATCCCTGCTCGCCTATGTCATCTTTTATACCCTTATGGACGCCACTGTCATCCTGGGGAAAAACCAGGTAATGCCGCCCCTTTTTGTTGTCGCAGGCCCAATGGTTGCCTGCTTTGGGTGGTTCTCATATCAATTTGTTAAAAATACTTAAGTTAGGACATTCATGATTCAAGAAAAAAAATGGAATTGGAAGGGTTTATTGATATGCCATCTGCTCATCGCCTTCCTCCTTACAACCTTTTTCATCCCCTTTACCAGGGCATATTGGGAAGCTATCGACCTCTCATTCTTCCGATTGATCAACGAGACATTACGGGACAACAGGCCGATGCAGGTCTTCTGGGCCCTTGCCAACCATAAAAAAGCGGATTGGATCGAAGATATCTGCATCTTCCTTTTCTTTTTTAGCTGGATCCGTACCTTTCCTCTTGAGGAACGCTCTAAAAAGTCCGCACAATTTTTATTCTGCGTCCTTTATGCAGCTTTTACCATCCTGATCGTCAACCACCTGGTATTCCGCAACTTCATCGAAGTATTGCGTGCAAGCCCTACGATTGCCCTTGAAAACACTGTCAGGCTCTCCAAAAAGATCCCCTGGCTGAGCATCAAAGACTCCTCACCAAAATGCTTCCCTGCAGACCACGGGACGACAGCGGTCCTCTTCGCAGCCTGCTATGCCTACTATGCAAGGGGAAAGCGCGCCTTCTATGGTATTTTGTACTCGGTATTCTTATGCATGCCGAGGTTGATCACAGGGGCGCACTGGCTCTCTGACGTGATCGTAGGGAGCGGCAGCATCGCCCTATTGTTCCTAAGCTGGGCGTTTTGCACTCCCCTGCATAGGTATTGGACTGAAAGACTGCAAAAGGTGCTATATTTCTTTAGAAAAAAACAAACAGTCTGATACAACTTTTGCCAAAAGGAAGGATACCTTATGGCAAAAGACCCCCAAGCCCTGTATGAAAAACTTCATTCCCTCAGCCTAGCATCGACCACGCTTCATTCCATTGAGTCCCTCCTCCACTGGGACCAGTCGACGTATCTGCCGAAAGGAGCGATCGGGTTCAGGGCAAGGCAGATCGAAGAGATCAGCCATCTGATCCATAAGCAGCATACAAGCCCATCCTTTCGAAAAGCTTTAAACGCTCTCATTGATATTGAGACAGGCGAGATCGTCTACGACAGCCTGGACAAAAGACAGATCGCCGCCTTGCAAAGATGGCGGAAGGACTACCTCCACGCAACAAAACTTCCTGCAAGCTTTATCAGAAAATTTGCATCAGACTCCTCGCACTCGACACACGCCTGGACGCTTTCCAAAGAAAAAAACGATTATAAAAGCTTCGCCCCCCACCTTCAAAAAATGATCGATTTGAACCGTAAGAAAGCCGACTATCTCGGTTATAAAGAGCACCCTTATGACGCTCTTTTGGATCTTTACGAGCCGGATATTTTCACTGCCCAGTTGACGCAGCTCTTTGGCCATTTGAAAATCGAGCTGACCTCCCTGGTAAAGGAGATCGTCCAGAAATTCCCCTCAGCCCAAGGGTGGAAAGAGTGCGAATTCCCAAAAGATAAGCAGCACATCTTCCTCAAAACAATCCTTGGAAGAATGGGCTTTTCTGAAGACACTTTCAGGCTTGATGAATCTGCGCACCCGTTTTGTTCGGGACTGCATCCTAAAGATGTGCGGATGACGACCCATACCTATTCCCACGATCCCCTGAATGCAATTTTCTCTACTTTGCACGAAGCTGGCCATGGACTGTATGATATGCACCTTCCTGAAGAGCACTTTGGAAGCCCTCTTGCTGAAGCCATCTCTTTTGGGATCCATGAGAGCCAATCACGCTTCTGGGAAACAATTATCGGGCAGAGCCTTCCGTTCTGGACACATTTCTATCCGGTCCTCCAAGAGCATTTCCCGCTTGAGCTAAAGGATATTTCGCTTCCCCAGTTTTATCGAATCGTCAACCATGTGAAGCCTTCCCTCATCCGCATCGAATCAGACGAGGTCACTTATTGCCTGCATAACATCATCCGGTTTGAAATTGAAAAAGCGCTCCTGGAAGGCAAAATGAAAGTAAAAGAGCTCCCCGAAGTATGGGAAGAAAAAATGCGCGCCTACCTCGGTGTGGTGCCAAGGACAGATGCGGAAGGGTGTTTGCAGGATATTCACTGGTCGCTGGGATATTTTGGGTATTTCCCAAGCTACGCGCTTGGCAACCTCTATGCTGCGCAGCTCTTTGGAGCTTTCAAAAAATCCCATCCCAATTGGCAAGATAACGTCTCCAAGGGAGACCTGTTTTTCATTAAGGAGTGGTTAAAAGAGAACGTCCATAAACATGGAAGGGAGTTCACCTCAGCAGAACTGCTAGAGAGGATTACAAACTCCCCTCTTAAGGAAACCAACTATATCAACTACTTGAAAGAAAAATATAACGGAATTTCAAAGGCCTGATCAGGCAGTGATCCGGCCGACGGGGTGAACACCGTCTGCAAGAAGTTCTACCGTAGAGGCAGTTTTTGGATCCGCCATGATGAGGTTCATCGAGGAACCGTGCCCATTGGCTGTCATGTATGCGAGCGCCTCATCGACATTTTTGCATTCTTCGAGAACTTTGTTCAAGAGGATCACAACAGGCATACCGCCAATATTAAAATCAATTCCCTGGACAAGGCAAGCAACCGAAAGTCCGTCTTTATTCATACCTGATAGACAGCCTAGGTAACCGGGGAATGTAATGGTGGCGACCTTTTGTCCATTTGCATAGTCTTTTGTCATTAAGAGGGAATGCTTAGCTAAGAAGTACCATTGCCAATCTAAATTTCTGGCCACAATAATCTCTTCCTCTTCTCCTTCACTATAGTCCTCTCCGAAAAACTCCTGGGAGGAAAACGACCTGACAGAATTGCTCGATGCATATCCATCGCCTATAGCAAGCTCAATCATTCTCTTTTTGGGATGGAAGACCATGGACTGAACTGTAGATTCTACGTTGGCACTTTCAAGCGCGTTCCAAATATGTTGTCCGTCGATGTCTGATCCTAGGAGCGCAGATTTTCTCTCGCCGCTCTCCCCTGAATATCCCAACTTTTCTATGCTATCACTATGGTTTGTTATGGCGATCGGTTCACAAGCAACATGTTCATTATCGTCATATGATGCAGCAATTGCGCTGCAACCGAACCTTCCATGGAGGGAAATATCCAAAAAAGTGTGGATCAAAAGAACATCTTCGTAAGCAACTTCTGCTCCATCAGCAAGTCCCCTCATTTCTTGGACAAAATCTTCTGGAATTTTACCTGCGATCTCTTGCACCTGCTGGTCGGTAATATTTCTTCGTAGAGCAGGAACAATAATATTGTAAAGCTCCTGAACTTCCTCTTTCAGCAACTCGCCATGCTCTTTCCCTCTTTCATAAGGGTCTGTCTGCTCCAAATGAACGGTCCTGACAACAGCTGCATGGAAATAGATGTCCACTGCTGTAATGATATGGCCAAGAACGGGGACAAGAGCCTTAATTAATCCGATCACCAAATGATAGACCCTTTCTGCTAAAGAAAGGTTGAGATCGCTCAGGCTTAATCCAACATGGCGGAGGCCATGCCTGATCGAGACGTCTAAGTATAAAAAATATTTTGACTCGTAAGGTACAGAGTAATTAATATCCATAAATTAAAAAAATTAAATTTTAAGGATAATAACATTAATTTTTATAAATGTAAATTAAATTAAAATTTATATTATTAGTAATAACTTTAAAAAAAAGAAAACCTCTTGGTGTTGCCAAGAGGTCTTTGCACGAGCGAGATAGAAAATTGATTAACGTTTAGAGAACTGGAAGCGTTTACGGGCGCCTTTAAGGCCGTACTTCTTACGCTCTTTCTTACGGGAATCCCTTGTAAGGTATCCTTTAGATTTCAGGTCTTGTTTTCTTGAATCGTCTTCCTGGACTAGGGCGCGTGAAATTCCAAGACGGGTTGCAACCACCTGTCCTTCTATACCCCCGCCGCGTACGCGGACGACGATGTCGTATTTGTCAAGGCTGGTGATATTTTCCAGAGGAGCAAGGATTGTTTTTCTTTGCAATTCAAGAGGAAAATAGTTGTCAAACTCACGACCATTGATCTGGATTTTACCGGTTCCTTGGCGGAGCCTTACGGAAGCAACAGCAGTTTTTCTTCTTCCTGTACCGAGTTTTTCTTGTTTCATAGTATTGAATTTTTGACGTTAAATGTTTACGGATATAGGTTGTTGAGCATCCATATTATGCTCGTTACCTGCAAAAACACGCAGCTTTTTCATTTGCGCTTCTGTCAAACGGGTCTTTGGCATCATTCCTTTTACGGCAGAGCGGATAATGTATTCCGGCTTTCTCGCTTTCATCACGCGATAAGGAACTTCGCGAAGACCGCTCATAGCACCAGTATGGTAGCGGTAGATCTTTTGTGCTTCTTTCGCGCCGGTCACGCAGATTTTTTCAGCGTTGATAATGATAACGCCATCGCCGCAATCAACATGGGGAGTGAATGACGGTCTGTGCTTGCCGCGCAAAATTTTTGCGACTTCTGAGGCAAAGCGTCCAAGCGTCTTGCCAGATGCATCTAGCAAAAACCACTTGCGGGCTGGGATAGTTTCTTCTTTCGTTAAAAGAATTGTCGAGTTTTTGTTTTTTGCTGTCATGAACTTGCCTTAAAAACATGTATTTTTCAAATCTTCAGCTAGGATACCGCTTCTTTTCTTTTTTGCCAAACAAAATGCTATAAATATCGCATATGCAACCGACTCCCGGGTTTCAAATTTATTTTAGCAAGGATAAAAAATTTCTTTTGCGACTACTTTCCAGCAACATTCCTTGCTTGAGAAAAAATCTCTATGCTTTATACTTAAGCGCGATTTTACCCCCGCTATAAGATTATGCAACAACACACGCCAAAAAATTTCTTTATCAAGACCTATGGATGCCAGATGAACGAGCTCGACTCGGAGATCATGGTGGGAATTTTAGAAAAAAGAGGCCTTCAAAGGACTCAGGACGAGGAGAACGCCGACCTGCTCATCTTCAATACCTGCTCCATACGCGATCTTGCAGAAAGGAAGGTCATGGGGAAGCTCGGCCAGCTGGGGCGTCATAGCAAGCGCAGGTCCATCATCGGGGTCACCGGTTGCATGGCGATGGCCAAAAAAGAGTCCCTTTTCAGGAAGCTGCCCCACGTCAATTTTGTGATTGGGACGAATAATATCACCGATCTCAATGTGGTCTTGGACGAGGTCATAGAAACAGGGAAGCAAAGCATCCGCACCAATGACCAGTTCGAAGAAAATTTAGACTATCTGGTTGCAAAAAGAGACGACCCTATCAAAGCTTATGTATCGATCATCCGGGGCTGCGACAAGTTCTGCACCTATTGCGTCGTCCCTTATACAAGAGGCCAAGAGGTCTCGCGGCATCCTGACAGCATCGTGGAAGAGTGCCAGCTCCTTGTTGACAAAGGGTATAAAGAGATCACGCTTCTTGGGCAAAACGTCAACAGCTATGGGAAGGACAAGCCTGAGTGGAACTGTCTGTTCCACGACCTCTTGTACCGGCTCGACAACATCAAGGGACTTGAGCGCGTCCGCTTTATGACATCCCATCCTGTGGACATTACAGAAAACCTCATGTACGCAATACGCGACCTTCCCTCCGTATGCGAGTTTGTGCATTTTCCCCTGCAGGCCGGATCAAACAGGATCCTCAGAAAGATGCACAGGATCTATACCGTTGAGAAATACCTTGAAAAAGTGGACCTCCTCAAAAAAATTGTCCCAAACGCTACGCTTGGAACGGATATCATCGTTGGATTCCCCACAGAAACTGAAGAAGAGTTCCAGGAGACCTACCGGTTATTTGAACAGATCAACTACTCTGTTGCTTTTATCTTTGCCTACAGTCCTCGAAAAGGGACTCCTGCAATGAGGTGGCGCGACGATATCCCTGAAGAAGTCAAACAGGACCGTCTCCAAAGACTTCTCCAGCTCCATTACCAGCAAGCTGAAAAGCAGCGGCAGGAAATGCTCGGGAGCGAGGTCGAAGTCCTCGTTGAAAAGTTCAACGAGGACAACCAGCTATTAAAAGCAAGGACCAGATGCTGGAAAAATGTTCTCTTACCTGGCGATCGCTCCCTGGTTGGCACACTGCAAAAAGTGCAGCTGAATGGCTATAGCCACCAGACATTCCTCGCAGAAATCGTAAAAGAAAAAGAGCTGCTCGCCCTGGCTAAATAAAGACCCGAAAAAAGGCCTCTCCTTGGACTTTTCCTGCTAATTCGACGTAGCTTTTTCTAAGGTTCTTCTCTCCTTTTAAAAAGCTTTCCATCAACTCTTTTTCCATTTCCTTCAGTTCAGGGACTCTGGCATGGACAAGTTGCCTTGACACGATGTCTGCAAGGACCTCATTAAAGCAAAAATGCGTTTTCAAAAGCTCACAAAATCGACCTGACTGTTCAATTGTTTTTGGGTGCCTCATCAACTTTCCACATTCTTGTACCAAGGAGAAGAATTCATTTGTTCGGTTCATTTCAGCTGTTCTAAATTTTTCACATATTTTCAAGTATCTGACAAAACAGTCTGCTTCCTCCTTGAAAAATTCTTCTGCGCAATTGACCATCGAGCGATAGAAAGCCCTCTTATGATCGAGCAAATCATAAAATAGCACCCTCCCAAGCGATATGGCTTCCGAGGGGGTCATATCTCCTGTGCAACCGACATAAAGGCTCTTGTTCATGAAGATCTGCATATCATGGTTTGAAAGGGGGAACGGATTGATCAAGCGAAGAAGCTTCCCTTTCTTTTCAAGTGTAATTTCCTTTTCCAGCAGGACCTCAAGTCCTTTTTTTCTGTAGAACTGCACTGTTTTGATCCCTATATTGCTCTCCTTGAATAAAGACTCCAAAAGACCATTTCCATCATGAGGGCAGACAATATCGATCGCCTGTTTTTCTGAAAAGGCGTATGCTTCGCAGCAGCTAAAAACAAACCCTGCAAGCGACCTCGTAAAGAAGTCGTGCTTCATATACGCAAAAGCAAAATCTGTCTCATTGTGATAGGCGATTTCCTGATCATGCATGTCAGCTGTCTCAAGGAAAAAAAACTGTCTGAGAGCTATGTCTCGTAAATCTTGCAGCGATGTTTCTAAAAGCTTTGGCTTGATGACAATCCCCAGCTCATACTGGTCAAGGCCAAGGGATCGCGATTTGGGGGATTTAGATAAGCTTGCACTTTCCGACCCATACTCAAACAGTTTTACTGTCTTTTGTTCCGCTGAAATTTTTGGGATCAGAGAGCAAGGAACATCATAAGGCAGGTCCACAACAACCTGCGCTCTTTGGAGCATTTCAATGGCCCTTGCCACTTCATCAATTTCAGTATCTTTTTCATCAAAGACGACGAGATCAAAATTTTTCTCAACAGGAAGAGTGAGCTGGCGAAGCCGAGTGCGATAACCAGGAAGCTCGATAACCATCCCGATTTTTCCTGGGAATTTGAGGTGCAATAGTTCTGCTGCTGCCTTGATGTGATAATAATCCCCAAGACCATCGGAAGCTACAAATCCAGACACGACGATTTCATGTGAGCCGACCTCGATATTCAAATTACGATAGATGCCGAGGACGACCTGCTCAAAGATGAACTGCATCTTCCTTGCAACGACCGTGCAGCGATTTGGATTCGCAAATTTTTCATCCTTCATCTCTTTTACCAAATCATCAATCGTCCTTTGCATCCTAAAAGAAATATGCCTCGGGAGATTCTCCGGCAGCGCAAAATAATCCAAAGGGGCGTTGAAAAAAATCTGGGGATTGAACTGCATGAAATAGAACTGAATTTTTTTGAGGTGAACTATAGGGAGCAGACCTAAAAAAAATCAATTCCATAAAAATTAATTTTCTAGCTGAAAAAGCCCCTACGACAGCTTTTTTTGCTGGAGGGGCATCAATTTTAAAAAAATGAGCTTTTTGTGAATTTTGCAATGGCGAAGGAAGCTAAAAACCAACCGACGATCGCGTCAAAGAAATTGACAAAAGTATAGGCTGTTGAAAAATGCATCCAGTTCCATGAAGGAAGATAGGCAAGGACAGCGACGGCCACGCCGGTGATGGTGACAAACCTGACCCTTTTCATATAGTTACTGATCTTAGCCTGCAGGAGGAGCCATGAGATGATCGATGCAGCAATGATCTGGATCGCCAAAAAAACAATAAAGGTCAAAAGAGTGGTCCCCAGCCCTGGGTTGTAGTCGATCGAAAGAAAAATCAAAGGCCCCTTGAGCAAATAATAGATCCCGCTCACAGGGATATTTTCTTGTATGCAGGCAAGCAATGACTCTTTGTCTGCAAGTGAATGCATCGTCCAAAGGTGCCAGGGAAGGACCGTCCATGAGATGATCCTCCAAAAGAACACTATCACTCCTCCGATGATCCCTCCTGGCAGCATCTCCTTTATCATAATCTCCCCTCTATAAATGATGTTTAAATTGTTGTTCTGAGAGTACTTTGACGTGTAGTTTTTTTGCTTTGTCAAGTTTTGAGCCGGGATCTTCTCCCACAATGACATAATCGGTCTTTTGCGTTACGCTCGACCCTACCTTCCCTCCCCTTTCCTTGATCAAACTGCTCGCCTGCATGCGGCTATATTCTTGGAGCGCGCCGGTCAGGACAAAGGTTTTTCCATAAAAAGCGTGGTTTTTATATTTTGAGACATCGATGACCTCTGGACATACGCCAAGATCTATCAGGTGCTCAATTTCATGGATATGGCCCTTATCAGACAAGTACTCGATCACAGCATCGGCAACCTTGTCTCCAACGCCATCGAGCTCTAAAAGCTCTCCTTCGGTGATCTCAAGAAATTTGTCGATGCTTCCGACATAATCCGCGATGATCTCTGCAGTGCCTTCACCAACATATTTGATCCCAAGCGCCAAGATAAACCTTGCCAAGGTGACATGGCGCGATTTATCAATGCTTGTCAAAAGATTGTGGATCGACTTTTCTTTGAAGCCGTCCAATTTCGCGAGATCATCTTCTTCAAGCCGATAGATATCGGAAAGGTTTTTGACAAGGCCCTTTTCTACAAGCTGCCTGGCAACTTTTTCTCCGATGTTCTCGATGTCCATCGCATCCTTAGAGACAAAGAACATGATCCTTCGGATCCTTTGCTCGATGCATCCTTTTGTATTGGGGCAGCGGACTGCCACCTCATCTTCCGAATGGACGACAGGTGTTCCGCAGACAGGGCATTTCTTCGGCATCTTCCATACGGAGGAATGGTGGGGCCTCTTTGATTTGATCACTTCAACGACCTTGGGGATCACATCCCCCCCTTTCTCAATGAGGACATGATCTCCTATGCGGATATCTTTCCGCTCGATCTCTTCCTGATTGTGCAAGGTCGCCCTTGAGATGGTGCTCCCCGCCAAAAAAACAGGTTCGAGCTCCGCCACTGGAGTCAATACGCCTGTTCTGCCGACTTGCACAGTAATGTCATGGATCAGGGTTTCGGCCTGCTCAGGCGCAAACTTGTAGGCAATGGCAAAGCGCGGCGTCTTTGCTGTTGCTCCAAGCTTATCGTAAAGGGCCAGCTCATCAATTTTCACGACAATGCCATCAATATCATAGGGAAGTTTGCTTCGCAGTTTATGGATGGAATCAGCATAGCGCATGATCTCTCCTACATCATGGACATATCGATAGTGCTCTTTGGCAAGGCATGGAAGGCCGTGTTTTCTTAAATAGGAATGGACATCGGTTTGCGTTTTGATCTTTCCCGACGAGTCTTCTGCGATCCCATAACAAATCAGCGACAGTTTTCTTGAGCTGACCTCTTTGGGAGAAAGAAGTTTCAGCGACCCTGCTGCTGCATTACGCGGATTGGCCCAAGGCTCTTCTCCTTCGTCTTCTTTTTCTTTGTTGAGCTCTTGAAAGACCTCATGGGGCATGAAGACCTCCCCGCGAACTTCCAAAACATCTGGAATGTCGCTTCCGCTAAGCTCCAAAGGCAGCGAAGCGATCGTCTTTATGTTCGCAGTGACATTATCTCCCTTTTTTCCATCTCCCCTTGTGAGGCCCCTCACAAAAACTCCCTTTTCGTAGCGGATGGAGACAGCGACCCCGTCCATTTTAAGCTCGCAGCAGAAATTGACCTTGTGATGCGGCAGGAGCTTGTGGACCCTTTTGACAAAGTCTTCCACCTCTTCTTCCGAATAGGTATTGGCAAGTGACAACATGGGCTGGGAATGGGCAACCTGTGAAAACCCTTTTGTCAAGGTCTCCCCAACTCTTTGCGTCGGTGAGGTAGGCTTGATCCAGTCGGGATGTTTTTTTTCGAACTCTTCTAATTTTTTATAGAGCTTGTCATACTGGAAATCGGAGATCTTCGGCGCATTTTCCACATAATAATGCCTGTCATGTTTTTTGATCTCTTCGATTAAATGCTCATACTCATGTTTTTCAGACAAATTCCACCTCAAAAATCATCGTGGCCAAAGGGGCCAGTTGCATCATAAACCCAATGGGCTGTCCCCCTTCATCTTTGACAATCCATGGCTGAGCGTTGATTTTGCCAGACCCTCCAAATTCTTCTCTATCGGTATTGAAGATTTCTTTGATCTTCCCTACATTGCCAAGACGCACAAAATACTCAGAGAGGCAATTGGGCGTGAAATTATGGACGCATGCGACATAGGCGTTGTCTGCTTTGCGCAAATAGCAGATCACAGAGTTGTCATGGTCTGAAAAGTCGATCCATTCAAACCCCTTGCTCTGTTCATCGTATCGCCATAAGGCCTGATGGCCCTGATAAAAGTGGTTGAGCTTTTTGATGCATTCCTGAAGGCCTCTATGGTAAGGATAATCAAGCAAAAACCATTGGACTTCTGCCTTGCAATACCATTCGTCCCACTGTCCAACCTCCATCCCCATGAAAAGGAGTTTTTTTCCCGGATGGCAGATCATATAGCTGTAGATAAGCCTTACATTGGCAAATTTCTGCCAGGTGTCGCCTGGCATTTTCGAGATCAGGTTCTTCTTGCCATGCACCACTTCGTCATGCGAGAGCACTAAGATAAAACGCTCTGTGAAAGCATAGATCAGGCTGAAGGTGAGCTCGTTCTGATGGAATTTTCGATGGACAGGGTCCTTATGAAAATAGCGGAGGGTGTCATTCATCCATCCCATATTCCATTTGAAATCAAAGCCAAGGCCTCCCCACTCCAGAGGATGTGACACTCCCGTAAAGGCTGTCGACTCCTCAGCGCACATCATGACCCCAGGGAAACGCTCATGGACAATCGAATTGAGGTGTTTTAAAAATTCGATCGCCTCAAGGTTTTCTTTTCCCCCATAAAAATTCGGGACCCATTCTCCATCTTTTCTGCCGTAGTCCAAATACAGCATCGAAGCGACCGCATCGACCCTCAGACCGTCGACATGCATCTTATCAAACCAGTACAAAGCGCATGCGAGCAAGAAATTGGCGACCTCTTTTCTCCCATAATTAAAAATATAGGTGTTCCAATGCGGGTGAAACCCTTGCCTTGGATCGGCATGCTCATATAAATAGCTCCCATCAAATTGAGCGAGCGAAAAGTCATCTGTCGGAAAATGGGCGGGGACCCAATCCAGGATCACTCCAATCCCATTCAAGTGCAGATGGTTGACAAAATACTGAAAATCTTCCGGAGTGCCGAACCTGCTCGTGACCGCGTAAAACCCTGTCACCTGGTATCCCCAAGATTCGTCTAAAGGATGCTCGGAGACCGGCATAAGTTCTACATGGGTAAAGCCCATCTCCTTGACATACTCAGCAAGTTTGTGGGCCATCTCACGATAGTTCAGAAAGGTTCCATTATTTTTTTTCCATGAGCCGAGGTGGACCTCATAAATTGCGCAAGCTTTGCCAAACCTTTCCTTTCTTTTAGAGGCCCAATCCCCATCTTGCCAGGCAAAACGGTCCACGTCCCGGATCACTGAGGCATTGTTTGGCCTTAGCTCGCTGGAATACGCCAAAGGATCTGATTTTACACGAAGGCGTCCATCTTCCCCGTGCACCTCGAACTTGTATTTTTCTCCTTCTCCAATTCCGGGAACAAATAGTTCCCATATCCCTGTAGATCCAAGGCTCCTCATTGGATTGGCCCTTCCATCCCAGTAATTAAAATCGGCAATAAGGGATACCCTCATGGCATTGGGCGCCCAAACGGCAAATTTCACTCCCTTGCATCCGTCGACTTCGGCAAGGCGCCCACCGAGGACATTATATAGCTCGTAATGCAGGCCCTCTGAGAACAAATGTTTGTCCAGTTCCCCAAAAGTTGGAAGAAAAGCGTAAGGGTCATGACTTAAAAGGCCATTCTGGTGGTAGACCTTGTAATCTTTTGCTGTTGTCTTCTTAGGGACGGGGATTTCAAAAAAACCTTGCTGCCCTTCCGAGCTCAACTCCATTATTTTTCCAAACAGTTCGATATGGACCTTGGAGGCGCCAGGGCGAAACAGGCGGATCACCTTTTCTTCTTTTGCAGTGTGAAGGCCTAAAAAGTGATGAGGATTATACATCGTCTCTTGGAAAGATTTTTTCCAATCGCTGCTTTTTTGTATGACTTTAGACATGGGCATCCCTTTAGACAAAGATACTCTATCTATAGGACAAATCCCTATTTTTGGAAATGATCGAGGTAAAGGGTTTGCCCCTCTTCCACGAAAAGCGCTTCACCCTTCCTGATTTTTTTTCCTCTTTGGTTGAGGGATGAGCGGACCCGAAGCGAGCCAAGGCTGCTCTGAAAGTGCCATCTAAGATTTCTTGTTTTGGCCACTTTGATGACTGCCCTTCTCATCTGTTTTTTTGACCACTCAAAATCGACCCTATCGCCAGCTTGCGTTTTTAGATGGACAAGCCGCCCTGCATGAAATTCTTGTGGTACGCAAGGGAGGAAATGCCAATCATCCCCTTTCTCCTCAAAGAACATCCCTCGGATCCACTGGTGCGATTCCGTGATAAGGCCAAGAGGAGGGAATTTCTCTTCACACGCCTCTGCAACGCCTAGAAAAGAATGGTCGTCGCACCTTGGGACAAACACGCCTTGGAAAGCGGCCGCAAAAAAAGTTAAAGACACAGCTCCGATCGACAGGTTGCTTTTATCTTGTACAAGTGTTTGACAATCCCTGAGGAGTTTGGCTGTACCTCTACTCTCTGAAAGGGGCGTCCTTGGAAACACTTGCGAAAGGCGGAACCATACGGGCAAGATTTCGGACAGCTGGCCCCTTCTTTTGACAAGGTCCCAGTCGAGCTGTTTGTTTCCTCCAAGGCTTAAGTTCTCAACCTCAGGAAAAGCAATTTTACTGCCAGAGTTTTTGACAAGGAGCGTCTGTTTGGGGAAAAGAGAAAACTTTTCTTCTTTGCAAAGCACATCGACCTTCCCAAAGGCCCTTTCCAAGGTGACCTCAATTCCTTTATCTCCCATGGCGACATTGTACCGGTAATACCCTTCCAAAGTGTGGGAGAACACCCGAAGGCATCCTTTGTCCAAATCCACCGCCACGGTAAAGTCCCTGTGAGGCCCCTTCACTGAAAAAGAGATCTCGAACTTTTCTTGCGTCTCAAGGTGCGCAAAGATGAGCTTTGTCGGGAATGCCTGAACTTCAAAGAAGCTATAAGGCAGGACAAAGCATGTCCCGGGAACATGGGAAAAAGGGGTGAGGCGGTCTTTTATTTCTATGCGCATACAGTTCCTACAAGCCCTTTGGGCGTATTGTGAAGTAATGTTACAGGGACAATCTGATTCGAGAGCAAATTCTCCCCTTGGACCAGGACAGGCAGAAAGTTGTCTGTATGTCCGGAATAATAGTCTCCTTCGGTACTTTCTAAAAGGACGTCCATCGTCCTTCCCACGTACTTTTCTCTTAATTCATAGGCAATTTCTTCCGAATGCCTAAGGACGATCTGTTTCCTTTTTTGGATTTCATCGGAAGGGACCTTATTGTTGTACTGTGCCGCCCTCGTGCGGGGCCTTTCGCTATAGGGGAACATATGGACTTTTGCAAATTTCACTTCTTTCATCACATCGAGTGTTTCTTGGAAGTCATTTTCCGTTTCTCCGGGGAAACCGACAATGATGTCTGTTGTCACAGTGAAATCAGGAGACCTCTTTTGCATATAGTCGACAGTATGTAAAAAAATCTGCCTTGTGTATTTGCGGTTCATCCGCTTCAAGACAACATTCGATCCCGACTGAAGGACAATATGCATGCTGTGGCATGTATTTTTCCCTTCCAAGATGGCGCTGGCAAGCTCTTCATTCACCTCGTCAGGATCGATCGAGGACACCCGCAATCGCTTCAACCCCTCGACCTTGTCGACCTCTTTGACAAGCTCTGCCAAAGAAACTTTTTCCTCCCCTTCTTCAGGGTTGCCATCGAAGTCGCCCACATTGATCCCAGTCAAAACGACCTCTTTAAAGCCGTTCTTGACAAGCTCTCTGACTTCTTCGACGATCTCTTTTTTCTTCCTGCTCCTTGACCTTCCCCTTACGTAAGGAATGATGCAATACGTGCAAAAAGAGTTGCAGCCATCTTGCACCTTGACGAACGCCCTTGTATGCGCCGAAAAATTCTCAATGCTAAACTCCGGGACTTCGGCGCCCGGGAAAACCTTTTCGAGCAGTTTTTCTTTTTCCATATTGGAAATCACATGAGAAACCCCTTCGATCGATGCGATCTCGTCTGGTCTTCTCTCTGCAAGGCATCCCGTCACAACTAGTTTCGCATCCGGATGATGCCTGGCAAGCTGTCTGATCTGATACCGGCTTGAGCTGTCAGCAGATTCTGTCACAGTGCACGTATTGACAATACAGATCTCTGCAACTTCCTCTTCAGAAGCTTCTGTGTATCCCATTTTCATGAGCTGATCGATGTAAGCCTGCGACTCATACTGGTTGGTACGGCACCCCAATGTGACAACTTTAAACTTCTTACCAGATTTCACTGAACTTCCCGCAAAAAAAGAAAAAATTATGCCACTTCCCCCTCTCTTTCGCAAGGTGAAAGGCTCCTTGCATCTACTTGAAAAATGATGCAATAACAGGAAGAAGCTGCAACAGACTAATTTTTAGAAGCTTATCCACATTACTACACAATTATATTGGACATGGCAGGTCCATCAAAGCTGCATGGTTCTTACAAATTAAAATTTTATTAAAAAGTATTGTTTTCAAATAAATACAAATTTGTATTTCATTTGAAAAATTCACAATTATTTAATACAATTAATAACCATTAATTTTAAAATTAGTTTAAAATGAGCTTTTCAGTAATTTTTATTCCAGAAGATTCCGTTATTGTTAAGGAATCGGCAAGAGAGGCTTTTGATCTTTCCGGGAAAGATACTTTTGTAGAATCCCATATTTATTCCGCACTATATGCCACAAAAGCCGTTGCACTTTCTATCTTCAACACGCCTTCGTATTTTATCAGATCTGTTGGAAATATCATTGTGAATGTAAGCGAGCTTGATTTCAAGGGACTTGTTTTCGATTTTGGAAGCGACACTCTTTCCATGATGCAGAGCTTACTGATGACAGCCTTTGGTGTGATCTACATCTCTTCTGCTCTTTTCTTTCCAAAATCTGTTTTCCAATTTTTTGCAGTTGAAAACCCTGGGGTTCCTCCCGATCCTATTGCAGAGCTTCAACAGCAGGTCGATGATTTGACATCAGAAAATGAAGAATTACAAACCCAAGGAAACGATCGGTCAGCCCGTATTGAAGAGCTAGAAGATGAACTTGAACAAGAAAAGCAAGCACGTCAGCATGATATTGATCAAGCAAGGATAAACAGCGAAGCTCTTCAAGCAGAGATCAGGGACCGTATTCAGCAAGCCGTCGAATTACAAGAGCAAATCGAACCATTGCAAAGAGGCCTTCGGTTGGAGCAAGAAGGTAGGCAGCACGATAATAACGGAGCTAGAGGAGCCCGCGAAGCGCTCGAAAGACAGGTCCACGATCTCACCGATCTACAGCTACCTTTACAAAGACAAATCGAAGAGCTTAGGGAAAATCTTCGTTTAGAAGAGCAAGGGCGCAGAGATGATAACGAAGCTGCAAGGGTAAACCGCGAAATACTCGAAAGACAGGTCCGCGAGCTCACCGATCTGCAGCTGCCTCTGCAAAGACAAATTGAAGAGCTTAGGGAAAATCTTCGATTAGAAGAGCAAGGGCGCAGAGATGAAAACGCCTTGGCAACAACAAACCGTGAGCGTCTTGAAAGACAATCTTCTGAAGCGGCTGAGCGTGCGGCCCAATTAGAGAAGCG